>NZ_JBSFTP010000042.1:0-60100 GCF_053591315.1 Streptomyces sp. NPDC003042 | reverse complement strand
GTTTTGGATTGCTCCAAAACGGCCCCTCGATGCGACTCTCTCGAGTCGGGACGACAGGATTTGAACCTGCGACCCCTTGACCCCCAGTCAAGTGCGCTACCAAGCTGCGCCACGTCCCGTTGTGCCCTGCGTGTGCTTCCATCTGGGGTTTCCCCCTCGCGGCGGGCACATGCAGAACATTACCCCACAGCGGGGGGTGTACGTGCACGGGTGATCGGCGCGGGGGAGGATGGCCCGGTGAACGCACGGGACCGGGATGACGAGGGGCGGGCGCGCAGTGCGCGGCCCAGGGACGGGCTGGGGCGGCCGCTGCCGTACGGGGCGGCCGGGGTCGGGCGGCAGCCCGAAGGCGTGGTGCGCTCCCCCGCCGAGACGGTCGCCGAGGCGCAGCGGCTGCTGGACGCCGGGATGCCGTTCCACGCGCACGAGGTCTTCGAGGACGCCTGGAAGTCGGGGCCCCCGGCCGCCGCCCCGCTGTGGCGGGGTCTGGCGCAGCTGGCGGTGGGTCTGACGCACGCCGCCCGGGGGAACGCGGTCGGCGGGGCCCGGCTGCTGCGGCGGGGGGCCGCTTCACTCGCCGGGGTGGACGAGGCGTACGGGATCGACGTGGCGGGGCTGGTCCGGTGGGCCGGGGAGCTGGCCGACCGGGTGGACGGCGGGGCGGCGGTGGACGCCGTCGGCGAGGCTCCCCGGCTACTCGGCGGCGGGCTGGAGTAGGTCCCAGCGGTTGCCGTAGAGGTCCTCGAAGACGGCGACGGAGCCGTACGTCTCGTGGCGCGGCTCCTCCAGGAAGCGGACGCCTTCGGCGGTCATCCGGGCGTGGTCGCGCCCGAAGTCGTCGGTATGGAGGAAGAAGCCGACCCGGCCGCCCGTCTGGTCGCCGACGCGGGCGCGCTGGGCGTCGTCCTTGGCGCGGGCCAGCAGCAGGGCGGACTCCGTCGCGCCGGGCGGGCGGACGACGACCCAGCGGGACCCGTCCGGGCGGGCGGTGTCCTCGGCGAGGTCGAAGCCGAGGGCGCGGGTGTAGAAGTCGATGGCCTCGTCGTAGTCGTGGACGACGAGCGCGGTGAGGGCGATGTGGGAGGGCATTGCCTCATTGTGCGGCGAGGAGGACCACCTCGAGGGTGCGGGGTCCGTGGACGCCCTCCACCCGGTCCAGTTCGATGTCGCTGGTGGCGGACGGGCCGGAGATCCAGGTCAGCGGGCGGGTGGGGTCAAGGCGTTCGAGGGCCTGCGGGACCGAGTCCACCACCTGGTCCGGGACGCGGACCACGCAGATGTGGTGGTCGGGGACGAGGGTGATGCGGCGGGGCCCCTGGTCCGGTCCGGCGTCGAGGACTACCGTGCCGGTCTCGGCGACGGCCAGGGCGCAGCCGGTGACGACGCTGTCGATCCGGTCCAGTTCGTACGGGGTGGACTCGGCGCGGTCGTGGACGAGGACGGGGTCCGCCGCCGCGAGCCAGTAGGGGGGCAGGCCGGGCGGGACGAGGACCGTGCGCGCGCCCCGCTCGGCCAGGAGCCGGGCGAGGAGGCGCGGGAGGGCTTCGCGGCTCGTACGGTGCACCTTCGCGCGGTACTCCGTCAGGTTGGCCGCCAGCAGGTCGGCGCTCTCGGCGGGGGTGCGGGCGCCGTGGACGCGGAGGTAGTCGCGGGGGATCTGCGCCTCCGGGTCCGGGGCGGCGAGGCCCGGGTCGGCCACCGCCCGGCGGATGCGGGCCAGGATGCGGTCCTTGCTGCTCATTGCGGCCTTTCCCGTTCGCGGGTCCACCAGTCGCGGAAGGATTCCGCGGGGATGGGGGGCAGTTCGCGGGTGTCGGTCCAGGCCCGGCCCGGTCCCGGGAGCCGGCGCGGGCGCAGGCGGCGGGCCCGGGACAGCAGCCGCTGGCCGACCCGCAGCGCGCCCGGGTGGTCGAGCAGCAGGCGGGCGGCGCGCAGGGCGGCCCGTTCGGCGGCGTGGCCGCGCGCGGGCTGGATGCGGACGCGGATGCCGCCCCGGGTCACGGGGCCGCCCTGGGCGACCCGTTCGCGCAGGTGGACGAGGACTTCGGGGATGTCGATGGCGACCGGGCAGACCTCGTAGCAGGCTCCGCACAGGGTGGAGGCGTAGGGCAGGGTGGCGTCGATCTCGTCGGCGGTGCCGCGCAGTTGGGGGCTGAGGATGGCGCCGATGGGGCCGGGGTAGACGGAGCCGTAGGCGTGGCCGCCCGCGCGTTCGTAGACGGGGCACACGTTGAGGCAGGCGGAGCAGCGGATGCAGCGCAGGGCCTGGCGGCCCACCTCGTCGGCGAGGGTGTCGGTGCGGCCGTTGTCGAGGAGGACGAGGTGGAAGGCGGTGGGCCCGTCGCCGTCGGTGGTGCCCGTCCACATGGTCGTGTACGGGTTCATCCGCTCGGCCGTCGAGGAGCGCGGCAGCGTCTGGAGGAAGATCTCCAGATCGCGGAAGGTCGGCACCACCTTTTCGACGCCGACGACCGAGATCAGGGTCTCGGGCAGGGTCAGGCACATCCGGCCGTTGCCCTCGGACTCGAAGACGACCATCGTGCCGGTCTCGGCGACCATGAAGTTGGCGCCGGAGACGGCGACTTCGGCGCGCAGGAACTTCTCGCGCAGGTGGAGGCGGGCGGCTTCGGCGAGCGAGCGCGGGTCGTCGTCCAGGTCTTCGGGCGCGGCGCGGCCCCAACCACCCATCTCGGAGCGGAAGATGTCGCGGATCTCGCCCCGGTTGCGGTGGATGGCCGGGACCAGGATGTGGGAGGGGCGGTCGTGGCCGAGCTGGACGATGAGCTCGGCGAGGTCGGTCTCGTAGGCGGCGATCCCGGCCGCCTCCAGGGCCTCGTTGAGGCCGATCTCCTGGGTGGCCATGGACTTGACCTTGACGACCTCGCGCTGTCCGGTCGCCAGGACCAGTTCCGTGACGATCCGGTTGGCCTCCTGCGCGTCGACCGCCCAGTGGACGGTGCCACCGGCGGCGGTCACCGCTTCCTCCAGCTGGAGCAGGTAGTGGTCGAGGTGACGCAGGGTGTGGTCCTTGACCGCCTTGCCGGCCTCGCGCAGCCGGTCCCAGTCGGCCAGTTCGGCGACGGCGCGGGCGCGCTTGTCGCGGATGGTGTGGGTGGCGTGGCGCAGGTTGGCGCGCAGCACCTCGTCCCGTACGGCCTCGCGGGCCGCCGCGGGGAAGGCGGGCATGCCCAGGTAGGTACCCGTCGGCTTCGTCATCGCACCGGCTCTTCCTCGGTCGCGGCCAGGATCTCGGCGAGGTGCAGGGTCCGCAGCGGGACACCGGAGCGGCGCAGGGTGCCGTCGAGGTGGGCGAGGCAGGAGTTGTCGGCGCCGCACAGCACCTCGGCGCCCGTGGACCGGGCACTGCGGATCTTGTCTGTGCCCATCGCGGCCGACACGTCCGGGTTCTTGAGGGCGAAGGTGCCGCCGAAGCCGCAGCACTCCTCGGCGCCGGGCAGCTCGACCAGTTCCAGGCCTCTGACGGCCTCCAGCAGGCGGCGGGGGCGGTCGCCGAGGCGGAGGCTGCGCATACCGTGGCATGACGGGTGATAGGTGACGGTGTACGGAAAGTACGCACCCACGTCGCTCACGCCCAGTACGTCGACCAGGAATTCGGTCAGCTCGTACACGCGCGGTACGAGATCGGCGACGAGTTCCGCGAGCGCGTCGCCCCGCCCCTCCTGGGCCGCTTTGCGGCCGATGCGCGGATAGTGCTCGCGGATCATCGCGGCGCAGGATCCGGACGGGGTGACGACGTACGGGTAGCCGGCGAAGGCCTCCGCGGTACGGCGCACCAGCGGTTCGCTCTCGCGCCGGTAACCGGTGTTGTACTGCGGCTGGCCGCAGCAGCTCTGGGCGGCCGGGAAGTCCACGTCGACACCGAGGCGCTCCAGCAGGCGCACGACGGCGATGCCGGTCCGGGGGTAGAACGCGTCGTTGACGCAGGTGACGAACAGGGCGACACGCATGACAGGCAGAATAGCCCGGTGAAGAAGTTCTCAGTGATCGGCATAGGCGCGGGCGACCCGGACCACCTGACCCTCCAGGCGGTCAAGGCGATCGGCGCGGCGGACGCATTCCTCATCCTGGAGAAGGGGGAGGAGAAGTCGGACCTGACGGGGTTGCGGCGTGGGATGCTCGACGCGCACGCCCGCCCCGGCCACCGGCTGGTGGAGGGCCGCGACCCGGACCGGGACCGGACCCCCGCCGACTACACCCCGACCGTGGACGGCTGGCGCAGCGCGCGGGCCGCGATCTTCGAGCGGTTCATCGCCGAGGACCTGGCCGAGGGCGAGACGGGTGCGTTCCTGGTCTGGGGCGACCCCTCGCTCTACGACTCCACCCTCGCGATCCTCGACGAGGTGCTGGAGCACGGCCGCGTCGCCTTCGAGCACGAGGTGGTGCCCGGCATCAGCAGTGTGTCGGCGCTGCTGGCCCGGCACCGCACCAACCTGAACCGGGTGGGCCGTCCGGTCCAGATCACCACCGGCCGGCGGCTGGCGGAGAGCTGGCCGCAGGACGTGGACGACGTGGTGGTGATGCTGGACGCGCGGCACGCCTTCACCGCCCACCTCGACCAGGACCTCTTCATCTACTGGGGCGCCTACGTCGGCACGCCGGACGAGATCCTGGTCTCGGGGAAGCTCGCGGAGGTCGCCGGCCGGATCGAGGAGCTGCGGACCGAGGCCCGCACCCGCAAGGGCTGGATCATGGACACCTACCTGCTCAGGCGCCCTTGAGGCCCCCCAGGGCCTTCAGGTGGCCGGGCGGGGCCCCCGGGGAAGGCGGGCGGCGCGGACGGCGCGGTCATCGGTGCCTCCGGGGCGTGTGACATTGGTGTGTCACATGGCGTACTACGCGGTGTGCGTCTACCGGATCACGCGGGGTCGGCGGGCGGCCCAGAAGGGCCGATCACGCCAGGGTGGCCTGCCGCAGGACATGCCCCAGCCCTACGAACCCCGGCCGCTGGTCGCCGCGTAGTACTGGAGGTCCTGCACCTCCACCCTCGACTCCACCCGGTACGCCAGCTCCACCTGCGCCGCCGCCTTCCCGCCCCGCACCACCTCGGCCGAGCTGGTGCCCGGCTTCAGCGGCAGCAGCTCGGAGTGGACCCCCGCCGGCGCCTCGTGCTCGTCCTCGGCGGAGCCGACGGCGGTACGCACCGTCCCGGCCTGCGTCAGGAAGCTGAGCACCTCCACCGTGTCCCGGGGGGCCGCACTGCCCTGGCGCAGGGCCATCACCAGCGACTGGTCGCCCGTCGGGTCGGCGCCGGCGAACTGGGTTCGGGAGGTCAGGTACAGGGTGTCCCGGGTGATCTTCGGCCAGCTGCCCGTCTTGAACTTGGTCAGGTAGTACGAGCTCAGGTCCAGGTACGCGTGCCCGTTGTGCAGGGACGGGGCGAACTGGGTGCTCTCCGAGTAGTCGTTCCAGGTGGTCAGCTGCACCCAGTCGGCGCCGTCGTCGATGGCGTGCGTCCAGGTGGAGCGCAGCGTCGCGGTGTTGCCGGCCTCGTCGTAGACGCCCTGGTTCGGGCGGGCGTCCTGCACCGACACCGGCTGCATCCAGATCTTGCCCGCCCCGTGGGCCCGCTGGATGTCGCGCGCGGCGCCCTCCTGGCCGACGTAGCTGCGGCTGCCCCACTCGGAGAACCCGTGACTGATGGGCGCGAACGCCTGGTGGTGCGCGTCGAAGTCGAGGAAGAGCGGGACGAAGGCGGTACGGATGCCGTGCCGGGACGTGAGGAGGTCCATGACCCGCGTCCACCAGGCCACGCTCTTCTGCTCGGCCTTGAACGGGGACACGACGAGCCGGCCGTCACCGAGGCGGTGGGCGGAGGGGGCCTTGCCGAGGGCGGCGAGGGCGTCGGCGAGCACACCGGGGTCGTCGGTCTTGAGCGAGGTCATGTCCGGCATCAGCATGACCTTGAAGGCCGGGTCCACCGAACGGGCCGCCTCCATCAGGAGGTTGGAGCGTTCCCAGTTCCTTCCGGTGAGGGAGAGCAGGTCGAGGGTGAAGCCGTCGATGCCGGCGCCGCGCGCGGTGCGCACCTCCTGCTGGAGGTTGGCGAGCTCCCAGTCGCCGTCCTTGGGCTGGACGGGCAGCGGGCGGTCGCGCAGCAGGCCGCCGTACCGTTCGTGCTTGCCTCTCTCGCCGTCCGGATCGAGGTAGTTGCGGGTGTAGTAGTCGGCGTCGGCGCTCGCGTTGTCCAGGGAGAGCGGGTACGGAGTGAAGTAGTGGGCGAACACCAGCTTCTTGCCCGCGGCCCCGGAGCGCAGCGCGGCCGGCTGGGGCATGTCGAAGGGCAGGGCGCCGGCGGGCCGCGGCCCGCCCGTGTCGACCTGCCCCCGCGAGGTTCCGGGCGGTGTGGCCGTGCCCTTTCCGTTGCCGGTGCCGTTGCCCTTGCCGTTGCTCTGGCCCTTGCCCTCACCGGGCGCGGCGGTCGTGCCGGAGGCGTCCGGTGCCGCGCCGTGACCGGGGCCGGTGGACGAGGACACGTCGAGGCCGGGCGCCGACCGGTCCTGCCGGGCCCCGGCCGTGAAGGGGTCCCAGGCGATGCCTGCGGCGGCGCAGACGCCGACCAGCAGGAAGCCGGAGAGCAGCAGGGTCAGCAGGGCTTTGGGCCCCCGGAAACCCGGGCGGCGCCGGTGCGACAAGGGCAGGGCCCGCCCGTCGGTCCGCCGGTCCGCTCGCCGGTCCGCTCTCATCGTGGCGCCCCTCCCTGGAATATGCCCCGCTGCCGGGGCTCCCAGCAGTAGAGCCGATTCCCGGCCCCCGGACAACTGTTCACCGGGAGCGGGGCCGCCGCACGTACGTCACCGGGACCAGAGTGACTACGCGCCTCGTCTCGCGCGCCGCACTCCTCAGACCCGGTCGGCGGCGATGAGCAGGTACTGGAAGCTGCCGCCCTTGTAGGCGTCGAGGAAGGCCTCCTCGATGCCGGTGGTCAGCGAGGACCTGGCGCGCAACTCCCAGTACGGGATGGCCGCGGCCGTCAGGTCCACCACGGACACCGGGACCAGACGGTGGGCGGCCAGCTCCCTGAAGTAGGAGCTGCGGGGGTGGATGCCGCAGATGTAATGGGCGTTGATCTCGCTGACGGCCCGCGACGGCAGCCCGTAGGCGTCGTTGTAGCAGCCGGTGATCGTCACGTACCGGCCGCCGCGGCGCAGAAGGCGGGCGTGTTCGGCGAAGAGGAGGGCGAGTTCGACGTACATGGTGCTCTCGTTGTTCCAGATCGCACTCATGGAGCCCGTCGGGAAGCCGGTGTCGAGCATGTTCTTGAAGTGGAAGCGGACCCGGTCGCCGACCCCGCGCCGCTTCGCCTGATCGTTGGCGAAGGCCACCTGCGACTCCGAGATGGAGATCCCGTCGACCTGGCAGCCGTAGCGGAGGTTGGCCACGAAGCTGCCGCCGCCCCGGCCGCATCCGGCGTCCATCACCCGGTCCCGCGGACCGAGTTCGCCGAGCTGGGCGGCGAGCAGGTCCGCCCGCGCGCCTTCGAGGCGGTGCAGTTCGCGGATGACGCGGTCGTCGCGGCCCTCCTCGGGACCCTCCAGGACGGACCAGTCGGCGTCCCCGGTGCCGTAGTGGTGGTGGTAGGTGCCGTCGACCTCGCCGAGGCGGAGGTTGACCGGGTTCTGCTCCCGGTTCCAGTAGTCGGCGACGGACCGCTGGTAGAGGCTGTCGAGGACGGCGGCGGCGGTGGCCGCCGGCGGCGACTCCTCTGACTCCTGTGACTCCTGCGACTCCGCGGTCCGGTGGGAGGTGGTCATCTTCGACTCCTTTGCGGTGCGGGCGGTGGGGCTCACGGGCGGGGTCAGGAGCGGCCGCCGGCGATGTCCACGTTCTCCAGGATCCCGATGGCGTCCGGGACCAGGACGGCCGTCGAGTAGTAGGCGCTGACCAGGTAGGACATGACGGACTTCCGGTCGATGCCCATGCAGCGCACGTTGAGGCCCGGCTCGATCTGCTCCGGGACGGCCGCCGGGCGCAGGCCGATGACCCCTTCGTTCTCCTCGCCCGTGCGCATCGCCAGGATGGAGCTGGTGTGGCCGCCGACGACCGGGATCTTCCCGCAGGGCAGCACGGGGACGCCGCGCCAGGCCGGCACCTGCTTGCCGTTCGCCAGGGTGGTGTCGACGGTGATGCCGCGCTTGTTGCACTCGCGGAAGAAGGCGGCGATGGCCTTCGGGTGCGCGAGGAAGAAGGCGGTGCCCCGGCGCATGGAGAGCAGGTCGTCCATGTCGTCCGGGGTGGGCGGACCGGACCACGTGCTGATGCGCTGCTCGTACTCGGCGTTGTGCAGCAGCCCGAACTCCCGGTTGTTGAGCAGCTCCGACTCCTGCCGCTCGCGCATCGCCGCGACCGTCAGGCGCAGTTGCTGCTCGAACTGGTTCATCGGGTCGTTGTAGAGGTCGGCGACGCGGGTGTGGATCTGGAGCACCGTCTGGGCGAGGCTGAGTTCGTACTCGCGCGGGCTCAGTTCGTAGTCCACGAAGGTGCCCGGCAGTTGCGGCTCGCCCGCGTGGCCGGAGGCGAGCCGGATGTCGGCCTCGCCGCGCCGGTTGACGGGACGGGCGCCGTTGGCCACGTACTGCTCGAGGTGTGTGCGCAGGCTCGGCGAGCGGTCCAGCACCTCCTGGAACGAACTCCAGCGCAGTACCATCACGGTGCCCGCGGTGGCGGCCCGCACGGTGTGCAGCCAGTGCGGATCGGCCTGGCCGAGGGCGGTCTCGCCGAGCTGGTCGCCGTCGGTGCTCACCCCGAGCAGGTCGATGACCCCGTACTTGCCCGGCGCGCGCTTCTCGAAGCGGCCGTGGGCGATGACGAAGACCTCCTCGACCGGCGCCCCGGCCTCCACGAGCACGTCACCCGCGCGCAGGTCCCGCTGGACGAAGAGGGCGGCGAGCTCGGTCAGCACCTGGGGATCGGTGTAGCCCTTGAGGGTGGGCAGTTCGGCGAGGGTGGGGGCGAGGATCCGCACGTGGTCGGCGCCCGTCTGGACGAAGGAGACCCGGCCGCGGCCGACCGCGTGGCTCAGGCGGCGGTTCACCCGGTAGGTGCCGGCGCCGAGGTGCACCCAGGGCAGCATGCGCAGCAGCCAGCGCGAGCTGACGCCCTGCATCTGGGGGAGGGATTTGGTGGTTGTCGCGAGGTTGCGGGCAGCGGCCGTACTCAGGCTCAGCTGCCGCTCGTCGGCGGCGGGGTCCAGGGGTGGCTGCGCCTCTGCTGTCATTGCGAGGTCCTCCCGGTCTCGGGTAACGCGTCAAGCGTCTGCTGCACCGCATACCGTGACCTGTGAGGTGTCACGCGTGATAGCCGGACGGGACCGGGCACGTGTTGAAAATCCCGGATGGTTGAATCGGTGGACGCGAGTACGAACTTCCGCTCGCGGCGGGTACCCGACGCCGGAATACGGACGGGTGTCCAGACTTTCAACGGCGACGTCGATTTCAACACCCCGTCGGGCGACCGGACTTCCGGGACGGGCCGCCGACGCCGCTCCATGGATGCGATGCCGACTCAGCGGGAGGCCCCCATGGACCACGTCGACCTCGACCTCACCCGTCTCCTGGGCGGGCGCACCGGCCTGGGTACGGGCGGGTGGCTGCCCGTCCGTCCGGCGTCACGGGCCGGCGAGCCCGAGCCGCCGGGCGCCCCGCGCGACTCCGGCTCCGCCGAGCCCGGCACGCGGATCGTCGTACCGCCCCTGTACTGCCCCGATGCCGTACGGGACGATCCGGCGCTGGCGCACGTGGTCAACGAGCGGCTCGTCGAGTGGGCCGACGAGACCGGCATCTACCGGGGCCGGCTGGAGATGCTCCGCTCCTGCCACTTCGGGCGGCTGATGATGCTCGCGCACCCGGACTGCGACGACCCGGACCGGCTGCTGGCCGCGGCCAAGTGCGGGCTTGCGGAGTGGTCCGTCGACGACCACTGGGTCGACGCGGGCGAGGACGCCGACCCGGGACTGGTGGGGCTGCGGACGGCGATGGCCCACGCCGTGGTGGACCCGGTGCGGATGCCGCCGCGCTACGCCCGGCAGTTCGAGGAGATGGTGGAGTCGGAGCCGGTGCTGCGCGCCTTCCGGACCGCCCTCGACCATCTCGGCCGGTTCGCCTCCCCCACCCAGGTGACCCGGCTCCGGTACCAGCTGGCCGTGATGTTCGTCGGGTACGGGCAGGAGGCCCAGTGGCGGATGTCCGGGCGCCGGCCGCCGGTCTGGGAGTACCTGATGCACCGGTACGAGAACGGTTTCTTCCCCTGCATGGCTCTGACCGACCCGCTCGGCGGCTACGAGGTGCCGGCGCACGAGTTCGCGGACGCCCGGGTGCGGCGTACGTACATGTACGCGGGAGTGGCCACCTGCCTGCTCAACGACCTCTACTCGATGTCCCGCGAGGGCCCGGCCGACAGCAACCTCCCCCAGCTGATCGCGGCCGAGGACGGCTGCTCGCTCCAGGAGGCGGTGAACCGTACGGCCGCGATCCACGACGACGTCATGCGTACCGTCGAGGCGGAGTCGGCCGCCCTGGCCGCACTCGGCTCGCCGCTGCTGGGCCGCTTCCTGGAAGGCGTCTGGAACTGGATGGGCGGCGCCAAGGAGTGGCACGCCACCAGCCCCCGCTACCACGGGGTACCGGCGGACCACTGACACGACCGTTCAGCCGCGCCCGCCGGCCGTCGTCCGCTCCCTCCCTACGGCAGGGCTCCCACCCGCGCCAGCAGCGCCCGCGCGCTGCGGTTGCCGCGCACCGCGTGCAGCCGGCCGCGCAGTCGGCGCAGGGCGTCGCCCACCCGGGCCGACTCCAGCTGCGCCACGGTGTCGAGCAGCTCGTGCCAGGTGGCACAGGCGCGCTCCACGTGTCCCAGTTCCAGCTGGAGTTCGGCCAGCCGCGCCGCGGTGAGCGCGCGGGCCCGGCGTTCGGCGGCCGGCCGGTGGCGCAGCGAGGCGGAGAGCGCGGAGATCGCGCCCCGCGTATCGCCCAGCGCCGCCAGCACCTCCGCCTCCTGGTGGTGGAGCGCCGCTCGGTGGTAGTCCCCGGTCGCCGCCTGCTGCCCCGTGGCACGCTCCAACAACCGTTGCGCGCTGGCCAGATGCGCCATCGCCGCGCGCCGGTCACCGCAGGCCGCCTCGGTCACGGCCAGCTGACCGATGACGCACGCGGCCTGGATGCCCGGAAGCCGGGTCGCCTCGCGGGCCGCCGCCTCGGCCAGTTCCCAGGCCTGCCTGCGGTGTCCCAGATGGTGGGCCTGCACGCTCATGGCCCGCAGCGCGGGTGCGTGGCACTGCGGGTCACCCGCCTCCCGGCCCAGCCGCAGCGCGGCCCGGTAGTAGGCCTGGGCCAGGCCCTGCTGGTTGCCGTCGAAGCACAGGAAGCCCGCCGTGCAGGCCAGCCGGGAGGCGGCGCCCAGCAGCCGGTGGCGCACGGCGGGCGTCGCGTCGGCGCGCAGCCAGGGGGCGACCGTGGTGGTGAGGTACGCGGTCACGGCGGGCCGGACATGGCCGCTGCCGAACATCATGTCGGCGTTGCGGAAGACCGGCAGCAGCGCCTCGGCGGCGGCTACGTGGTGCTGCCCGAGCCTGGCCCCGGAGGCGGCTGCCCCGGACGCCGGCGCCTCGTACGCGGGCGCCCCGGGGGCTGACGCCCGGGCCGGGGCCGGGGCCGGGACCGGACTCGGCGTCGGCGTCGGCGTCGGCGGCTCGTCGCCCGGCCGCCAGGAGGACGAGTAGACGGGGACCTCGCCGAAGAGCCCGGCCCCGAAGTCCGCTGCCAAGGGCCCGTCACGGCCCGGCGTCCGCGAGGTGGTTTCCGGCGTGCCGGCATCGTCGGACGCGGGTCGCTCCCGGGCCCGGCGGCGCGCCCCGGAGCGCGCGAGTCCGGTGTCGGCCGGGCTGACCCGGCGGCCGGTGCGCCGGCTCAGTGCCTCGGCGGCGAGGGCGACCACGTGGGCGGGCGGCCGGGTGCCGGCCAGCCAGTGGGAGACGGAGGTCCGGTCGTAGCGAAGGGTGAGGCCGGTCTCGGCCGCCACGCCGTTGACGGCGCGGGCGAAGTCCTGCCCGCTCCAGCGGGCGTCGGCGAGAAGGGTGCGGAGTCGTCCGTTGGGTTCACGCTTGGCCATCAGAACCGCCCAAGTCGTACACGTGTCCACCGTTTCAACATCGGCCCGACATTCAACAGGGTGGGGTGGGAGCGGACGTACCGGGTGGGGCCTTCCTGCCCCTAACTAAGACCTGTGCACACCGTGCGACACGGTCACACAGCGACCCCCGGGCGTGCGGGAGCACTGGAGATCACGGTGGAGCGGGACCGTTCCCGCCGCTCGCTCCCGCGCGCCGCATGCCGCGCGCCCCTGCCCGTGCGACCCGTACGACACCACCCGCACGCCCGTACCCGCCGGCGCCGATGCCGGTCCCCCCGCTCGACCCCCACAGGAGGCCGTCCCTTTGAACCGTGCCGACCTGTCCGTGCCGCGTCCGCCGGACGGTGGCGGACCCGGTCGCGGCCTGCGACTACCCGTTGCGTCCCGGCGTCACCGAGGGCGGGCCGCTGACGCGGGGCACCATCAAGTCCGCCGTCGCCTTCGGCGTGCCGCCGGCCGACGGCATCGGCGCCCGCGCCGTCTGGAGATCGTCTCCTGTCCCTCCCCCGGACACGCCCAGGTGGACAACGGGACGGGCCGGATCTTCGTCCGGGGGAGGTGATCAAGACCGTACCGGAGTCCCGGATCGTCGAAACCCTGCTGGAGGAGGCGCTCAGACTCACCGCCGACGCCGACGCCGACACCGACACCGCGACCACCCCGCACGACTGACCGAGAGGAAGGCCCGCCATGTCCGTCGACCCGACCACCGAAGAGAGCGCCACCGCGGAGCAGCCCGCCACCGCCCGCCAGAGCCTCAGTACCGAGGCGGCCCGGAAGCTGGCCACCACGACCAAGTCGGCCCCGCAGATGCAGGGCATCAGCTCCCGCTGGCTGCTGAAGATCCTCCCCTGGGTCCAGACGGGCGGCGGCACGTACCGCGTCAACCGCACCGTCAGCTACACCCTCGGCGACGGCCGCATCAGCTTCGTGAAGACGGGGACCGAACTCCAGGTCATCCCGGCCATGTTGCGCGAGCTCGGCATGCTCCGGCACTTCCCCGACGACGAGGTGGTCAAGTCGATCGCCGACCGGTTCGTCAAGGAGGAGTTCCGCAAGGGCGATGTCATCGTCCGGCGCGGCGAGCCCGTGGACAAGATCTACCTCATCGCCCACGGCCGCATCGAACAGCTCGCCAGCAGCAGTTACGGGGACGAGGCCAGCCTCGGCGTCCTCAGCGACGGGGACCACTTCGGCCACCACCCCGCTCCCGACTCCCAGTGGGAGTTCACGGCCCGGGCACTGACCGACGTGGTGACGATGACCTACAACCGGAACGACTGGGCGGCGGCGCTCGACCGCTCCCCCGCCCTGCGCCGGCACGCCGACGCCTATCTGGAGGCGGAGCGGCTCGGCCGCCGGGGCAGCGAGGCGGTCGACCTGTCCGTCGGCCACACCGGCGAGATCCGGCTGCCGGGCACGTACGTCGACTACGACCTGAGGCCGCGGGAGTACGAACTCAGCGTCGCGCAGACCGTCCTGCGCGTGCACTCACGGGTCGCCGACCTCTACAACCAGCCGATGAACCAGTCGGAGCAGCAACTGCGGCTCACGATCGAGGCGTTGAGGGAACGCCAGGAGAGCGAGCTGATCAACAACCAGGAGTTCGGTCTGCTGCACAACGCCGACTACGAGCAGCGGATCTTCGCCCGCACCGGCCCGCCCACCCCCGACGACATGGACGAACTCCTCAGCCGCAGGCGTGGATCGCAGTATTTCCTCGCCCACCCCCGCACCATCGCCGCCTTCGGCCGGGAGTGCAGCCGCCGCGGCCTCTACCCGGAGAGCATCGACTTCCACGGCCACCGGCTGCCCACCTGGCGCGGGGTCCCGCTGCTGCCCTGCAACAAGATCCCGGTGACGAAGGAACGCACCAGTTCGATCCTCGTCCTGCGGACCGGCGAGGACAACGAAGGGGTCATCGGCCTGCACCAGGTCGGCCTCCCGGACGAGTACCAGCCCGGCCTGTCCGTCCGGTTCATGAGCATCAACGAGCAGGCGATCATCTCCTACCTGGTCACCGCCTACTACTCGGCGGCGATCCTGGTGCCGGACGCCGTCGGGGTGCTGGAGAACGTAGAAATCGCCCGCTTCGACGACTGAGGGCCGGATCATGAGCGCCGACCAGAAGCAACAGCACGAGCACGAGCACCAACAACCCTTCGAGCTGCCCGAGTTCTATCTCCCGCACCCCGCCCGCCTCAACCCCCACCTGGAGGAGGCACGCACCCACAGCCGCGCTTGGGCCGCGGACCTGGGGATGCTGGAGGGATCGGGGGTGTGGGAGCCGGCCGACCTGGAGGCGCACGACTACGCGTTGCTGTGCGCCTACACGCACCCCGAGTGCGACGGACCGATGCTGTCCCTCGTCACCGACTGGTACGTGTGGGTGTTCTTCTTCGACGACTGGTTCCTGGAGCTCTTCAAGCACTCCGGGAACCGCACCGCGGGCCGTGACGCCCTCGACCGGCTGGCCCTGTTCATGCCCGCCGACCCGGCCGCGCCCCTGCCGGATGCGGCCAACCCCGTGGAGGCGGGCCTGGCCGACCTGTGGCGGCGTACGGTCCCCGGCCACTCGGCGGACTGGATCGAACGCTTCACCGTCAGCACGCGCAACCTCCTCAACGAATCGCTGTGGGAGCTGGACAACATCGCCATCGGCCGCGTCTCCAATCCGATGGAGTACGTCGAACAGCGCCGCAAGGTGGGCGGCGCCCCCTGGTCGGCGGGGCTCATCGAGCACGCGGTGGGCGCCGAGGTCCCGGTCCGCGTCTCCGGCGCGCGGGCGCTGCGCGTCCTGCGCGACTGCTTCGCCGACTCGGTGCACTTCCGCAACGACCTCTTCTCCTACGAACGGGAGATCGGCAAGGAGGGGGAACTCAGCAACGGCGTGCTGGTCCTGGAGACCTTCTTCGGCTGCACCACCCAGGAGGCGGCCGACCAGCTCAACAACATGCTCACCTCCCGGCTCCAGCAGTTCGAGAACACCTTCTTCACCGAACTTCCCGCCCTGTTCGCGGAACACGCCCTCGGCCCGGCCGACATCCTGGCCGTGCTCACCTACGCCCGGGGACTCCAGGACTGGCAGTCCGGTGGCCACGAGTGGCACATGCGCTCCAGCCGGTACATGAACAAGCGCGCGGGCGCCGCGGCCGCGGCGGACGTGCCCGGGTTGCCGACCGGCCCCTCCGGGCTGGGCACGGCCGGCGCCAACATCAAGGCACTGCTGGGTCTGACGGGCGGTGCCCGCCGGGCGCGGCAGTACGGCAACACGCCGCACCCGGTGGGGCCTTCGGTCATCCCGGAGTTCTACCTGCCGCTGCACAACGTGCTCAATCCGCACCTGGAGGGCGCCCGGGAACGGCTCATCGAGTGGAACCGGGCGATGGGGTTCTTCGACGAGGGGATGTGGTGGGAGGAGAAGGCCAGGGACTACGATTTCGCGCTGTGCTCGGCGGGCATGGACCCCGAGGCGTCACCCGAGGTGCTGGACATCAGCGCGGGCTGGCTGAGCTGGGGCACGTACGGCGACGACGCCTATCCGCTGGTCTTCGGGGCGCGGCGGGACCTCGCCGGGGCCAAGGCGCAGACCGAGCGGCTGCGCGGCTGCATGCCGCTGGACCTGGCCGCGCCGCCGGTCCCCGCCAACGCGCTGGAACGCGCGCTGGCCGACCTGTGGCGGCGCACGGCCGGACCGATGCCGAAGCGGCACCGAGAGCTGTTCCGAGGTGGCGTGGAGCTGATGCTGAGCAGCTGGCACTGGGAGCTGGACAACCAGTTCCACAACCGGGTGCCGGATCCGGTGGACTACCTGGAGATGCGCCGGCTGACCTTCGGCTCACCGATGACCAGCGTGCTCTCGCGGCTGGCGCACATGGACGTCGTCCCCCAGGAGGTGTACGAGAGTTCGGCCATGCGGTCCCTGGAGCAGGCCGCCTTCGACTACTCGGCCGTCATGAACGACGTGTACTCGTACCAGAAGGAGGTGGAGTTCGAGGGTGAGCTGCACAACTTCGTGCTCGTCCTGGAGACGTTCTTCGACTGCGACTACCCGACGGCGCTGCGCGTCGCGAACGATCTGATGACGTCGCGGATGCGCCAGTTCGAGCACGTGGCGCAGAAGGAGTTCCCGGTCATGTACGAGGACTTCGGGCTGGACGCCGCGGCCCGCTCCGCCCTGGACCGCACGGTCGAGGAGCTCAAGTGGTGGATGGCCGGCATCGCCGAGTGGCACGCCAAGTGCGGCCGGTACAAGGAGGAGGACCTGCTACGTCACCACGCGGCGCGGACGCGGGGGGCGGCCTCCCCGCCCGAACCGCCGCGCCTGCCCGGACCGCCGCACCGGCCCTCCTGGACCGCCTGGACCACCTGGACCACCTGACCGCCTGACCGCCTGACCGCCACCGGGTCGCGCACCCGGCTCGGTCGCCGTCGTCATCGGCGGCCTGGTCATCCTCCTCACCGGCCGGCCGGCCGCCGATCCGATCGCAGGTGGCGGCCGGCCGCTCTCCGGGCAACTGATGTGATCACCGGGCGGCACGGGCCATTCGGCGGAATACGACATTCCCCTGGTGATGCGCTGGAATTGGCGCATAATCGTCGGCATGCGGCTCGAAACAACCCTCTTGCCGCACTGGGTCACGCATGCAATGGGGGGGCATCGTGATGATGGGGGAACCCCGACCGACCGGCCCGCCCGGCTCCACCGGCCGCCCCGGCTCCACCGGGACGCTGCCGGCCACGCCCACCGAACTGTCCGTGCTGCTCACCGCCGTTCGACGGGGCCGCGTCCTGACCGTCACCGGCCGCTCCCGGGAGCCCCGGAGCCTGCTGGTGCGGGACATCGCGCAGCGGCTCGCGTCCAACTTCTGCGACGGCGCCGCCGTCGTCACCGTCGCCCGTGAAGGCGGCGTACGGGAGCTGGTGGGCGCGCTGGGCTGCGTACCCGGCATGCCCTTCCTGCCGTGCGGGACGGCGAACGCCGCCTCGTGGCTCGCGGAGCGGGACATGCTGCTCGTCCTGGAGGACAGCGACCGGCTGACCGGCGAGGCGCTGTCATGGCTGCGCGCGCTGCTCGCCGTCGCGCCCGGGCTGCGCATCCTGGCCGCCGGGCCGTACCCGCTGGCCGTCGGGCAGGGACGGGTGCACCGCCTCTGACGGAACACCGCCGCTGTGGATGAACACCGCATACGGGTCCGCCCCGGCCGGGCGCGATGCCGGCCGGGGCGGACCCATGGTGCTGGTGCGGATCAGCGGCGTCAGCCCAGGATCGTGAGCGCCTGGTTCAGGGTCGCGGACGGGCGCATGACCGCCTCGGCCTTGGCCGGGTCGGGCCGGAAGTACCCGCCGATGTCGACCGGGGAGCCCTGGACGGCGATGAGCTCGGAGACGATGGTCTGCTCCTGCTCGGCCAGCGTCTTGGCGAGGGCCTCGAAGGAGGCCGCCAGCTCGGCGTCCTCGGTCTGCTTGGCCAGCTCCTGCGCCCAGTACAGCGCGAGGTAGAAGTGGCTGCCGCGGTTGTCGATGCCGCCCAGCTTGCGGCTCGGCGACTTGTCCTCGTTGAGGAAGGTGCCGGTCGCGCGGTCCAGAGTGTCGGCCAGCACCTGGGCGCGGGCGTTGCCGGTGGTCGTCGCGAGGTGCTCGAAGCTGGCCGCCAGCGCGAAGAACTCGCCGAGCGAGTCCCAGCGCAGGTAGTTCTCCTTGACCAGCTGCTGCACGTGCTTCGGGGCGGAGCCGCCGGCGCCCGTCTCGAAGAGGCCGCCGCCGTTCATCAGCGGGACGACCGACAGCATCTTGGCGCTGGTGCCCAGCTCCAGGATCGGGAAGAGGTCGGTCAGGTAGTCGCGCAGCACGTTGCCGGTGACCGAGATGGTGTTCTCGCCGCGGCGGGTGCGCTCCAAGGAGAAGGCGGTGGCCTCGACCGGGGAGAGGATCTTGATGGTCAGACCCTCGGTGTCGTGGTCGGCGAGGTACGTCGTGACCTTGGCGATGAGCCGCGCGTCGTGCGCGCGGGTCTCGTCGAGCCAGAAGACGGCCGGGTCGCCGGTGGCGCGGGCGCGGGTGACGGCGAGCTTGACCCAGTCGCGGATCGGCAGGTCCTTGGTCTGGCAGGCGCGGAAGATGTCGCCCTTGGCGACCTGCTGCTCCAGGACCACGTTGCCCGCGGTGTCGACGAGGCGGACGGTGCCGGCGGCGGCGACCTCGAAGGTCTTGTCGTGGCTGCCGTACTCCTCGGCCGCCTGCGCCATGAGGCCGACGTTCGAGACCGAGCCCATGGTGGACGGGTCGTACGCGCCGTGCGCGCGGCAGTCGTCGATGACGACCTGGTAGACACCGGCGTAGCTGCTGTCCGGCAGGACGGCGAGGGTGTCGGCCTCCTGGCCGTCGGGGCCCCACATGTGGCCGGAGGTGCGGATCATGGCCGGCATGGAGGCGTCGACGATGACGTCGCTCGGGACGTGCAGGTTGGTGATGCCCTTGTCGGAGTCGACCATCGCGAGGGCGGGGCCCTCGGCGAGCTCGGCGTCGAAGGAGGCCTTGACGGCGTCGCCCTCGGGCAGCGCGGCGAGACCGTTCAGGATGCCGCCGAGGCCGTCGTTCGCGGACAGGCCGGCGGCGGCGAGGGTCTCGCCGTACCGCGCGAAGGTCTTCGGGAAGAAGGCCCGGACCACGTGGCCGAAGATGATCGGGTCGGAGACCTTCATCATCGTGGCCTTGAGGTGCACGGAGAACAGCACGCCCTCGTCCTTGGCGCGGGCGATCTGCGCGTTCAGGAAGGTGCGCAGGGCGTCGACGTGCAGGACGGACGCGTCCACGACCTCACCGGCCAGGACCGGTACGGAGTCGCGCAGCACCGTGGTGGTGACGCCGTCGGCGCTGACGTGCTCGATGCGCAGCGTGCCGGCCTCGGCGATCACGGTGGACTTCTCGGTGGAGCGGAAGTCCTCGGCGCCCATGGTGGCGACGTTCGTCTTCGACTCGGGGCTCCAGGCGCCCATGCGGTGCGGGTGAGCCTTGGCGTAGTTCTTCACCGAGGCGGGGGCGCGGCGGTCGGAGTTGCCCTCGCGCAGGACCGGGTTGACGGCGCTGCCCTTGACCTTGTCGTAGCGGGCGCGGACCTCGCGCTCCGCGTCGTTCTTCGGGTCGTCCGGGTAGTCCGGGAGGGCGTAGCCCTGGCCCTGGAGCTCGGCGATCGCGGCCTTCAGCTGCGGGATCGAGGCCGAGATGTTGGGAAGCTTGATGATGTTCGCCTCGGGCGTCTTCGCCAGCTCGCCGAGCTCGGCGAGGGCGTCGGCGACGCGCTGGCCCTCCGGGAGGCGGTCGGGGAAGCTGGCGATGATCCGACCGGCCAGGGAGATGTCACGGGTCTCGACATTCACACCGGCCGTCGACGCGTAAGCCTGGACCACAGGCAGGAAGGAATACGTCGCGAGGGCCGGGGCCTCGTCAGTGTGCGTGTAGATGATGGTCGAGTCAGTCACCGGATGCTCCGCTCCACAGTCTGCGTCTCTCGTCTGCAACATTGCTCGACATCAAGATATCTCGTGATCGGCCCGGCCGGGACAGCCCCCTGCCGCAAGCTCCGGGAGACACGTGTCACGTCCGCGCTCGTCCACCCGGCCGGGTCCGGTCGCGGTCCGGTGCGCCCCGCTCGCGCACGGCGAAAGCGCCGCCACCGACCGGGAGCGGTCGATGGCGGCGCCGGGTGGATCGGTGGCTCAGGCGTGGACCTGCTTGGGGTTCGCGCCGTACACGTTCGGTCCGGCGTGGCCTTCGGTGGCCATGAGGACGAGCAGCCAGATCCAGCCGACGAACGGAATCAGGCCGACGAGGTACCACCAGCCGGACTTGCCGATGTCGTGCAGGCGGCGGACGCTGAGGCCGAGACTCGGAAGGAAGACGGCGAGGCTGTAGATCCAGGTGATGACCGGGTAACTCCCCAGCGCGAAGTCGACCGCCATGAGGACGGCGACGATCGGGATGCTGCACAGGACGAACATCCAGTACTCCTGGCGGCGCGCACGGCCGGAGAAGTCCGCGTAGCGCTTGATGACGTCGACGTAGTAGTGCACGAGTCCCCCCTACGGACGGGATCGACGGCCCCTCCAGCGGAACGGGGCCGGGCCGGACTTATGCCCTCCTTACGGCACGCTCAAGCCGTTTCGCGGCATCCAATACAGGCCAGCGCCCTTGGTGCGAAAGGGAGTTGGGGTTCACGGGAGGGATCCGGCGGGCCTGCCTGGTGAGGATGCGACGGGGGTGACGGGTGACGGAAGTCTTGCGCGAGAGCGTGGCGGGACCCGGACGCGGCCGACGCTCCGTAGCGTCCGTCTCATGCGTGTACTCGTCACCGGAGGAGCCGGGTTCATCGGCTCGCACATCGTCACGGCACTGCGCCGGCGCGGGCACGACCCCGTCGTCCTGGACGCGCTGCTCCCCGCCGCCCACCCGGTCCCGCCACCGGTGCCCGACACGGGATTCCTTCGGGGAGACGTACGCGATCCCGAAACCGTACGGGCCGCCCTGCGCGGGGTGGACGCCGTGTGCCACCAGGCGGCGATGGTCGGACTCGGCAAGGACTTCGCCGACGCGCCGCGGTACGTCGCCGTCAACGACCTCGGGACGGCGGTCCTGCTCGCGGCGATGGCCGACGCGGGGGTGCGCGGCCTCGTCCTGGCGGGGTCGATGGTCGTCTACGGGGAGGGCCGGTACGCGTGCCCGCGCCACGGTGTCGTCCGCCCGGGGCCGCGCCGCGCGGCCGATCTCGCCGAAGGCCGCTTCGAACCCCGATGCCCGTCCTGCCGGGCGGAGTTGACGCCCGGCCTGGTGGGTGAGGACGCCCCCGCCGACCCCCGCAACGTGTACGCCACGACGAAGCTCGCCCAGGAGCACCTGTCCGCCGCGTGGGCCCGGTGCGTGGACGGCCGGGCGGTGTCGCTGCGCTACCACAACGTGTACGGGCCGGGGATGCCGCGCGACACCCCGTACGCGGGGGTGGCCTCCTTCTTCCGCTCCGCGCTGGCCCGGGGCGAGGCCCCACGGGTCTTCGAGGACGGGGCGCAGCGGCGGGACTTCGTCCATGTCGGCGATGTGGCGGAGGCCAACGTGGTGGCGCTGGAGGCGCTGGGCACCGTCGCGCCGGGCGGCTGCACCCCGTACAACACCGGGAGCGGCGATCCGCGCACGATCGGGGAGATGGCCTTGGCCCTGGCGGCCGCCCACGGCGGCCCGGCGCCGGTGATCACCGGGGAGTTCCGGCTCGGCGACGTCCGCCACATCACGGCCGACTCGAGCCGGCTGCGCGCCGACCTGGGCTGGCGGCCCCGGACCGACTTCGCGACGGGCATGAGGCAATTCGCCCACGCCCCCCAACGCCCGGCCGCCACCTCCAGCCCCGGCGGGGTTTGAGGCGCGGGTCCGGGGCGGAGCCCTGGGGGTTACGCCGACCCGCCCGGAAGCGGCGGCAGGGTCACCACGCCGAGGTCGTGCGCGGAGAGGAACATGGCCTGGGCGACGGCCGGCGTGCCGGCCGGCATGGCCGTGACGGTGACGGCGGCGATGACCGTGAGGGAGACGGCCCGCCGAACGGTGGCGCACCAGGCGGAGCACGACCGCGCCGAGTATCCCGGCGCAGGCGGCCCCGCCGAGGGCGAAGAGGGCGATGAGCGGGAGGTCCTTCACGCCCGCTCCCCTTCCGGCCCGGTTGCGGCGACCGGCTCGAAGCGGTAGCCCACACCCCACACCGTCTGGATCAGGCGCGGCCGCCCCGGACTCTCCTCGACCTTGGCGCGCAGCCTGCGTACGCGCACTGTCACCGTTGACAGGTCACCATTCAGGCGGCGCGTCCATGCTCATGCCGTCCAGCCTGCCATCCGGGGGCCTTCGCGGAAGGGCCGCACCGGGGCCGTCGGGTCGACGTCCGCGTTTCGTAAGGAGTCCACGGCCCTTTTCCGGGCCGGTGATTCCTACCGTGGGACCCGTGACCGTGACCGTGAGTGTTGACGTCGTCCTCCCCTGCCTGAACGAGGCCGAGGCCCTGCCGTGGGTGCTCGCCCGGATCCCGGACGGCTGGCGGGCCCTGGTCGTGGACAACGGGTCCACCGACGGCTCCGCCGACGTCGCCCGCGCGCTGGGCGCCACCGTGGTGTCCGAGCCCCGGCGCGGTTTCGGCGCCGCCTGCCACGCCGGACTGCTCGCCGCCGAGGCGGAGTTCGTCTGCTTCTGCGACTGCGACGCCTCCCTCGATCCCGGGCTGCTCGACGGATTCGTGGCCGCCGTGGCCGCCGGTGAGGCCGATCTCGTCCTGGGCCGGCGCAGGCCGCGCGGCCGGGGCAGCTGGCCCGCGCACGCACGGGCCGGGAACCTGGTGCTGGCCCGGCTGCTGCGCCGGCGGACCGGCCTGAAGCTGCGCGATCTGGGCCCGCTGCGCGCCGTACGGCGCGAGGAGCTGCTCGCGCTCGGGTTGTCCGACCGGCGCTCGGGCTATCCGCTGCAAATGGTGGTCCGGGCGGCGGACGAGGGCTGGCGGATCCGGGAGGTGGACGTGCCGTACCTGCCCCGGTCGGGGAAGTCCAAGGTGACCGGGACCTGGCGCGGCACCTGGCAGGCCGTGCGTGACATGAGCCGGATCCTCGCGGAACCGCCCGTCGCGCACGGCGACGGCGCCACCCCCGCCGGAGGTGCCCGGTGACCCCGGACACGGCGATGACCCCGGCCACCCCGGTGACCACGCTGCTCGTGATCGCCAAGGAGCCGCTGCCCGGACGGGTCAAGACCCGGCTCACCCCGCCGTTCACCCCCGCCGAGGCGGCCGCGCTGGCCGAGGCCGCGCTCGCCGACACCCTGGCCGCCGTGGCCGCGACTCCGGCCGGGCGGCGGGTGCTCGTCCTGGAAGGGCGGCCCGGACCCTGGCTGCCGCCCGGCTTCGAGGTGCTCCCGCAGGCGGCCGGGACACTGGACGAACGGCTCGCGGCGGCGTTCGGGTCGTGTGCCGGGCCCGCGCTGCTGATCGGGATGGATACGCCCCAGGTCACGCCGGAGCTGCTGGCCGGCGTGACGGAACCGGCGGGCTGGTCGACGTACGACGCCTGGTTCGGGCCCGCCGTGGACGGCGGGTTCTGGGCGCTGGGCCTCGCGGTCCCGGATCCCGCCCTGCTGCGCGGCGTACCGATGTCCGTGCCCGAGACCGGCGCCGTGCAGTACGAGCGGCTGCGCGCCGCCGGGCTGCGGATCGGCCGGCTGCCGCTGCTGCGGGACGTGGACACCGCCGATGACGCCGGGCTGGTGGCGGCGCAGGCCCCGGCGGGGGCCTTCGCGGCCCGGCTCGCGGAACTCGGCGGTGTCCGGTGAGTACCGCACCGCGGTCGCGGCGACGGCCGACCGGTACCTCACAACCGCCGCCCGGCCCTCCACGGGCCGTCCGACACCTTACGGAACGCGGACACCGGGCCGGGTCGGGCGTTCGTGACCGGCCCGCGCTGCCAGGCTGACGGCATGAACCACGCCCGCCCCCGGATCCCGGTCGCCGTGACCCTGCTGCTGCTCGCCGCGCTGACCGCCGTACTGGTGCCGGCCGTCCGGCACCCGGGCTACGCCACCGATCCGGCCGGACTCCTCTGGTGGTACGCGGCCGCCTGGGCCCTGTTCGGCGTTGCCGCCTGGTCGCTGCGCCGGGTGCCGCGCCGTCACGCGGCCCGGCTGGTGGCGGCCGGCGCCGTGGCGGTGGCCGCCGCCGGGCTGGCCGGGCCGCCGCTGACGAGCAGCGACTCCTTCCGCTACGCCTGGGACGGCCGGGTCCAGGCCGCCGGGATCTCCCCCTACGACCACGCCCCGGCGGATCCCGCCCTGCGGGCCCTGCGCGACGACTGGCTGTTCCCGCGCGGTACGGCCGCCTGCGCCGGACCGGACCGGGTGCCGGTCGGCCCCGGGATCTGCACGCGGATCAACCGCCCGACCGTCCACACCGTCTATCCCCCGGTGGCGCAGGGCTACTTCGCGTTGGTGCACGCCCTCTCCCCGCCGGACGTACGCCACAAGGCGCTGCAGTGCGGCGGGGCCCTGCTCTCCCTCGGCGTCACGGGGGCGCTGCTGGCGGTCCTGCGCCGCCGGGGCGCGGACCCTTCCGCGGCCGCGTACTGGGCGTGGTGCCCGGCCGTGGCGGTGGAGGCGGTCAACAACGCGCACGTCGACGTGCTCGCCGTGCTGCTGTCGGTGGCCGCGCTGGGCACGGTGGCGCGCCGACGGGTGGTCGGCGGCGCGCTGTTCGGGCTGGCGGTCGCGGCGAAGCTGCTGCCGGCCGTGCTGCTGCCGGGCGCGCTGGCCGGCGTACGGCGGTGGCGGGACGCGGCGGCCGTGCTGCTGCCCGCGGCCGCGGTGGTGGGGCTGGTGTACCTGCCGTACGTGTCGGCGTCGCGGTCCTCGGTGTTCGGCTACCTGGGCGGCTACTCCGAGGAGGAGGGGTACGAGGACCCGGGCGCGGGCGGGCGGTACGCGCTGCTGCGGCTGGTGCTCCCGGACGCCTGGGCGATCCCGGCGGTGGCGCTCGGGATGCTCGCGGTGGTGGCGTACGTCTGGCGGCGGGGTGATCCCGAATGCCCTTGGAGCGCGGCCCTGTTGGTAACGGGGGCGGCCTTCCTGCTGATGACCCCGGGGTACTCCTGGTACGCGCTGCCGCTGGTCGCCCTGGTGGCGCTGGACGGTCGCGCCGAGTGGCTGGGCGTCGCGGTCGCGGGCGCGGCGGCGTACGTCGGCGGGCGGGCGCTGGGCGGTGCGACGGTGGAGGTGGCGTACGGCCTGGCGGGTGCGGCGGTGGCCGGCGGATGGTGGGTGCGCCGCCGTGCCGGCGCTTTGAGGCGCGGGGCCCGGGGCGGGAAGGGGGCCCGCCCCGGGCAGCGTGCGGGCGGCGGTCAGCCGATGTGGAAGGAGTCCCCGTAGACCTTCCAGTCGAGCGGCGTGTTCAGGTTCAGGTTCCCCTTCTTCAGGAAGACCCGTTGGGCGGTGTCGACGCGGCTGGTGTCGCTGTGCGCCTCCTCCTGCTTCATCGCCCAGACGCGGGCGTCGAGGAAGGCACCGAGCCAGACGGCCTCGTTGCCGCCCTGGGAGGGGGGCTTGGCCTTGGACATCGCCCGCTTGCGGATGTTGCGGAAGCTGGTGGAGTCGGTGCCGTCGCCGTGCATGACGATGGCGTCGTAGTAGATGAACTGGCCGAGTACGCCGACCCCGTCCGACTTGCCCTGCTTGACGGCCGGGTTGAAGTAGACCCGGTCGCGCTCGCGGTCCTGGGCCTTCCTGAACGCGCTGTCCTGGGCGGCCTTCGCCCAGTCCCGGGTGAAGTTCGGGTCGAGGCCGGCGTGCGAGTCGGTTCCGTCGACCTTGCGCAGGGCCGGCAGGTACTTGGCGAGCACGTTGCCCGGCTTGACCTGCGTGTAGTACTCGACGAGGTCGAGCATGTCGCCGGTGCCGGAACAGAAGCCGATGATCCCGGCCGTGTAGCCGCGGCCGTCGTCTATGTCCTCGATGTACTTGTACTGCGCCTTCCAGTTCAGCGTGGAGTTCTCCGCGCTGGAGACGATCTGCATGGCGATCTCCTTCTTCGCCGGATCGTCGAGCCCGACCGCCGCCGCGGCGGCGGAGGCCCGGGTCGCGGGGGTCGCCGCCGGGTCGGCGGTGGCGTGCGCCGCGACAGGGGCGGTGAGCAGGGCGGCGGCGAGGAGCGCGCCGATCGTCATCGTCTTGCGGTGAGGGGTGAACACAAGGCCTCCGTACGGTGGTTGAGGCGTCCCGATTCCGTTAGGAAACTTTCCTACCAGATATCGCGGCGCGCCAACAGACACCGGCGCGTCCACTTCGCCGGACAGGCGTCACCGTTCCGCCAGAAGTAGACGCTGTCTACATGTTCAAGACCTGCCGAGTGTCAACAACGCTCGTGATCAATACACCTAGAGCCAGCCGGCCCGCCGGAAGCGGCGGTGGATGGTGAAGCAGGCGACCGCCATGACACCGACGACCAGTGGGTATCCGTACGTCCAGCGCAGTTCGGGCATGTACTCGAAGTTCATGCCGTAGACCCCGCAGACCATCGTCGGGACGGCGATGATCGCCGCCCAGGCCGTGATCTTGCGCATGTCCTCGTTCTGGGCGACCGTCACCTGCGCGAGGTGGGCCTGGAGGATGGAGTCGAGGAGGCCGTCGTAGGCGCCGATCTGGTCGGTGGCACGGGTCAGATGGTCGGCCACGTCGCGGAAGTACGCGCGTATCTCCGGCGCGATGACCGGTATCGGCTGCGTGGCGAGCTGCTCGAGCGGCCGGCCCAGCGGCGCCACCGCCCGCCGCAGTTCGAGGAGTTCCCGCTTGAGCTGGTAGATCCGGCCCGCGTCGCCCCGGCCGCCGTCCTCGCTGAACACGGCGGACTCGACGGCGTCCATGTCGCGCTGCACGGCGTCCGTGACGGCCAGGTAGTCGTCGACCACGTGGTCCGCCATGGCGTGGAGCACGGCCGCCGGGCCCATGGCCAGCTGTTCCGGCTCGGCTTCGAGGGCCTCCCGGACCGGGCCGAGGGTGCCGCGGCCGCCGTGCCGGATGGTGATGACGAAGTCCTGCCCGACGAAAGCCATCAACTCGCCCGTGTCGACCACCTCGCTGGTCGCCGTCAGCTCGTCGTGGTCGACGTAGCGGACGGTCTTGAAGACGGCGAAGAGGGTGTCGTCGTAGCGCTCCACCTTGGGCCGCTGGTGCGCGTTGACGGCGTCCTCGACGGCGAGCGGGTGCAGGCCGAACAGCGTGGCGAGGCCTGCGAGCTCTTCCTGCGAGGGCTCGTGCAGGCCGATCCAGACGAAGCCGTCGCCGGTCTTGCGGACCCGGTGCAGCGCCTCCTCGGTCTCGGTGCAGCCGTCCTGGCGGATGCCGTTCTGGTAGGCCACGCAGTTGACCACGGCGCTGCCGAGCGGGGAGCGGGCCGGGTGGCTGAGGTCGACGGCCCGGCGGTAGCCGCGGCGCACGGCCCTGCGCAGGTTGCTGAACATGGACAACGGCGTACTCCCCTTCGGCGGATCAGCGCCCAGTGTGCCACCGCGACCACCGCCGCCCCACCAGGCCTTCGCCGTACCCGGACAGCGCCTACGGCCGGGCCGCCGCGCCGGCGCGGCGGGCGGCGCGGGCGAAGAGGGCCACCGCCGTGGCGGCGCAGGCCACGGACACCACCGTGCACGTCATGACCACGCCGGTCCCGGCGCCCGCCATCCGCGGCAGGGCGTTGAAGGGCGCGGGCAGCCACACCGCGGTCATCGCCAGGGCGTACCAGCGCGGTTCCGCGACGCGGGCCCGGACCCAGGCGGGCGTCCGCCCGGCCAGGACGGCCGGCGGAAGAGGCAGCAGGAGCAGCGTCGCCGACGCCGGCGCGATGGCGTGGTACTGCGGGTTTCCGTTCATGCGGTCCCTTTCCGGTGTGGGGGTCACGATGGGGGCCGCTCTTTGCCGCGTTCATGCCAGGTCCCGGCAATCTGCGGCGCGGTCCCCCTGCCGTCCTTCCCTGCCGTCCTTCCCTGCCGCGTCAGCCACGGTCGACGAAGACGCCGACCGTGTCCGGGCAGCCGTCGCCGATCAGCCCGTCACCGGGCGCAGGGCCTGCGCCGCGGCCTCCGTGATCGCCCGCGCGGTCACCGCCAGCGCCGGCGAGTCCAGCTTCCACTGCTGCCAGTACAGCGGTACGTCCAGCGGCCGCCCCGGCGCGATCGGCACGAGCGCCCCCTCCCGCACCAGCGGCTCCGCCTGCTGTTCCGGCACCATGCCCCACCCCAGTCCGGCGGCCACCGCGTCGCGGAACCCCTCCGAGGTCGGCACCTGGTGCCGTGCGGCCGAAGCGCCCGCACCGCCGCCGGTCAGCGCCCGCACGAAGGCGTCCTGGAGGTCGTCGCGCCGGTCGAAGACGATCACCGGCGCCTCCCACAGGTCCCGCTCCGGGCGTCCCGTCAGATACCGGGCGGCGAAGCCGGGACTCGCCATCGGCAGGTAGCGCGCCAGCCCCAGCGCCCGTACGGTGCACCCCGCCACCGGGTCGGGCGAGGAGGTGACCGCCGCCATCACCTGCCCCTCCCGCAGCAGCGCCGTCGTATGGGACTCGTCCTCGCGGTACAGTTCGAAGCAGACCGGCGGGTCCTGCGGAACCCCGGTCAGCGCGGGCAGGAACCACGTGGCGAGCGAGTCCGCGTTCACCGCGATCGGCAGACGGACGGGGCCCAGCCCCTCGCCCAGCCCCATGCCGAGCTCGGCGCGGGCGTCCCGCTCCAGCCGGGCCAGTTGCCGTGCGAACCGGATCACGACCTGTCCGGATTCCGTCGGCCGCACCGGCTTCGTCCGCATGAGCAGCACGCGGCCGGTGCGCTGTTCCAGCGCCTTGACGCGCTGGCTGATGGCAGAGGGCGTCACGTGCAGGGCGGCGGCTGCCGCGTCGAAGGTGCCCTCGTCGACCACGGAGAGCAGCGTCCGTACCTGCTCGAGGGGAAGTTCTTCCATCACAGTCGCTAATGGTACGTAAAAATCTTTAGCTGTACGGGGACCGACGCGCTGCCTACGGTCGAGTCATGACACACGGCATCACCACAGCGGCCCTGGCGGGCTTCGGCACCGGCCTCTCCCTCATCGTCGCCATTGGCGCGCAGAACGCGTTCGTCCTGCGCCAAGGCGCGCGCCGCCACGCCGTCCTCCCCGTCGTCGCCATCTGCGCCCTGTCCGACGCGGCCTTGATCATCCTGGGCGTGGCCGGGGTCGGTGCCTTCGTCACCGCCTGGCCGGCCGCCCTGACCGCCGTCGCGATCGCCGGAGGCACCTTCCTGATCGGCTACGGGGTCCTCGCGGCCCGCCGGGTGCTGCGCCCCACCCCGGGCGCGGCGCTCACCGCGCGGGGCGCCGTCGCCGGGTCCGCCCGCGGGGCGGTCCTCACCTGCCTGGCCATGACCTGGCTCAACCCGCACGTCTACCTGGACACCGTCCTGCTGGTCGGCTCCCTGGCCGCAGACCGGGGCGACCTGCGCTGGGCCTTCGGCATCGGGGCCGTCCTGGCGAGTCTGGTCTGGTTCTGCACGCTGGGCTACGGGGCCCGGCTGCTCAGCGGCCTGCTGGCGCGGCCGTCCGCCTGGCGGGTACTGGACGGACTGGTCGCCACGACCATGGTCACGATGGGCGGAATGCTGCTCGCCCGGGCCTGAGGGGAGGGGGCGCCGGGGTTCTGGGGGTCCGGCGTGGTACTGATGCGGCGTACTGCCCGCCGCACCGGCCACCGGATCGTCTCAGCGCAACCTCCGCCCCGCCTGCGCCTCGCCCGCGTCCGCCCCAGAGGAGCCCGCCCCCGTGCCCGACCGCCCGCCGCCGCGCCCCTCCCCCGACTCCGTGCGCGCCTATTACGCCGCCCAGCCGTCCCCGCTCGTCGCCGCCACCGGGATCGTGCTCGACCCCCAAGGGCGGGTCCTCGTACTGACCACCTCCTACAAGGACGACCTGGAACTGCCGGGCGGCACCGTGGAGGACACCGAGACCCCGGAGGCGGGCCTGGCCCGCGAGCTGGAGGAGGAGCTGGATCTGGCGGTCCCCGTCGGCCGGCTGCTGGCCGTCGACTCCTGCCCGCCGGGCCCGCTCGGGCGCTCGATCGTCGTCCACGCGCACCTCGTGGGACCGCTCACCCCCACCCTGATCGAGGCGATCTCCTTCCCCGACGGAGAGGTCACCGAGGCCCGCTGGCTCACCCCCGAGGACGCCTGCGCCGCGCTCCCCGCCCGCGTCGCGCCACGACTGCGCGCCGGCCTGGCGGCGCTGCACTCGGGCTCGATCGCGCATCTGGTCGACGGCGTCCCCCAGCCCGGCTCGCCCGCGGGGTTCGACCCGGCGCAGCGCGCGGCCCTGGAGCACGCGGGCGCCTTCGACGCCGCCGGTCACCTCGCCGTCCGGCCCAAGGCGCTCACCGCGGCGAACGTGGTGTTCACCGACGCGGACGGCGCGGTCCTGCTGGTCCGGCCCGGCTACGGCGACCCGGGCCGCTGGCTGCTCCCCGGCGGCGGTGTCGACAGCGACCTCGGCGAGACCCCCCGTACCGCCGCCGCGCGAGAGGTCCGCGAGGAGATCGGCCTGGACCTCGCCCCCGGGCGCCTCCTCGCCGTCAACTGGGCCCACCGCCCCGGCCACCCGGCCCGCATCCGCTTCCTCTACGACGGCGGCGTCCTCGACCCCACCACCCTCGCCGAAATCCGCCTCCAGCCCACGGAGCTCCTGGGCTGGCGGACCGCGCGCCGGGAGGAGCTGCGCGGCCTGGTCAAACCGCTGCTGCGGCGCCAGATCGAGGCCTGCCTCACCGCCCTCGCGCAGGGCACCGGGCCCCTCGAACTCCACGAGGGCCGCCCCGTGGGCCAGGCCTGACGGTGCGCTGAGACGCCGGAGGCCTTCCCATGCCCCACCCCCGCCCGGTTCCACCGGCAACCACGCGGCCCGGCATCCTCCTGGCGGCGCCGCAACGGCTGGGACCCCTGAAGCGCGTGTGCCCGCTGTACTGCCGCAGCCCGATGTTCCAGCTCCTCAGGGCCGGTGGAACCGCACTTCCGGGAAGCGCGCCGACGGGCCGTCCAGGAGCGGCGCGTTCCTCCCGCGCAGGTGCGTGTCCACGAACGCGGTGACGTGCGCCCGGGTGATGGTGTCGGTACGATCACCGTCCAGGTCCTGGAGCGGGATGCCGAGCTGCTTGGCCAGGGGCGCCAGGTCGGTGAAGGACAGGTGCTCGGTGTCGTCGACGGTCAACCAGCGCTTCCAGCCGGTCAGTTCGGCCCAGGTCTCGTCCCACGTGGGATCGGGGCCGGCGGGTACATGACTGGGCTTGCCCAGCATCAGGAACGGCCGGTCCAGCGGAGTGTCGTTGGGGAAGTGGAAATTGCCGTCCATGTTGACCCCCGCCTTGACGCGCGGGTCGCGCAGCATGGCCGGAACCGTGCTGAAGCCGCCGGCCGAGTGCCCGACCATGGCGATCCGGTCGGTGTCGATGAGTGCGCCCCCCTTCCACGCCGGCCGCTCTCCGGTGAGTTCGTCGAGCACGAAGGAGATGTCCTCGGCCCGGACGGCGCCGACCTTGGGGTAGTCCCTGTTCTCGCACGCCACGCAGGAGGTCGTGCTCCCGTCGGGGAACGAGATGCCGCTGGCCTCGTAGTTGTGTCCGACCCCGGCGACGGCGTACCCACGGCTGGCGAGTTCCTCGGCCAGCCCGGTGAGGGTGGCGCGTGGCATTCCGAAGCCCGGTGACAGCACGACGAGGGGCAGCCCGCCCCGTATCCTCGACGGCTCGGCGTCAATGGTGGAGTGGGTCGCCACGGTGCTCAACAGCTCTGGCGGCAGGCCCAGTCGATTGGCCTGCGTGTACTGCGTGGACTCCGCGGGGGTCATGTAGGGCGCGGGCGTGTCCGAGGGCCTCACGGCCGGATACCAGAGGGAGACCATCAACTCCCGGTCGCCCAGAGGCACCCACGGGTCGGCCCGGCCCTCGTCCGTCAGGTGGACCGTGGCCCTGCCGACCGGATGACGCCCGGACGGCTCGGGCAACACGAGTGTGGCGCCAGGTGGTTGAACCGCCCCGGGGTCGGCCTGGGCGGTCGCGGTACAGGTCCCTGCCAGGGCCATGGCGACGGCAACAGCAACGCCCGCCAGATATATGCGTTTCACCGGATTCCCTCTGTCGACATCTCACCGCGACGGACCGTCGCGCGCTGATGCCTCCACGCTAGGGAGGGTGGGCGCGGCTGCCATCACCCCCTGGATGCAGGTCGGCGGCGGCCGTACATCCCTGGGGGTACATCCGCTCGGGTCAGTGCAGGTCGGCACTCGCGGGCGTGTCGTCGAGGAAGCCTCCCGACTGGTGCTGCCACAGCTTCGCGTAAGCGCCGTCGGCCGCGAGCAGCTCCTGGTGCGTGCCCTGCTCGACGATCCGCCCGCGGTCGAGGACGACGAGCCGGTCCATGGTGGCGACCGTGCTCAGTCGGTGGGCCACCACGAGCGCCGTCCGCCCGTCCATGAGCCGCCACAGCGCCTCCTGGACGAGGATCTCGCTCTCGGAGTCCAGGGCGCTCGTCGCCTCGTCGAGCAGGAGGATCGGCGCGTCGCGCAGGATCGCCCTGGCGAGGGCGACCCGCTGGCGCTGTCCGCCGGACAGCTTCACCCCGCGCTCGCCCACCAAGGTGTCGAAGCCGTCCGCAAGCGCGTCGGCGAACTCCGTGACGTGCGCCGCCTCGGCGGCGCGGCGGATCTCGGCGTCGGTGGCGTCCGGTCGGGCGAACGCGAGGTTGTCCCGCAGCGTGCGGTGGAACATCGCCGGGTCCTGCGGCACGTAGGCGATCAAGCTGCGCAGGTCGGCCTGAGTCAGCTTGCTGATGTCCTGCCCCCCGATCAGAATGCGGCCGGCGTCGATGTCCGTCATCCGCAGCAACAGCCGGGTGAGCGTGGTCTTGCCCCCGCCGGACCGGCCCACGAGACCGATCTTCGCCCCGCTGGGCACCACCAGGTCGAGGCCCTTGAAGAGCGGCTCCGCACCGGCATGACCGAAGGTCACCTGTTCGAAGCGCACGTCGGCGGCCTGGGACAGCAGCGGTTCCGGGCACACCGGGTCGAGCACGGTCGGCGGCGTCAGCAGCAGTTCGGTGAACTGCGCGGCCTCCGTCATCGAGCTCTCCAGGCGGCGGTAGATCTGGTTGAACTCGAACATGATCCGCGTTGCGTTGGTGTAGTAGGTGAAGGCGACGACGACCGGCTCCACGCCGTGCCCTCCCCCGGCGAGCGCGATGGCGAGCAGCAGGCCGAGCGTGATGGTCAGCACGGACATCGGCGCGACCAGCGTGTCGATGCGCAGGTTGCCGTAGTCCCACGAACGCAGCATGAGCCGCCGCGACTCCGCGACCCGCGACCGGTGCTCGGCGGCCTCGCGCTCCTCGGCGGCGAACGCCCGGACGGTGTCCATGTTCATCAGGCTGTCGGCGACATGACCCGACACCCGGGCGATCGCCTCCTCCCGCTGGTCGACGAGGGCTTGGCGGCGACGGATCAGAGGCGTCACACACAACGCCGTCAGTGCGATCATCGCCAGGAGCCCCACGACGAGCAGCGGTTCGTAGTGCCACAGCACCACCGATCCGAACAGCAGCGGCACGAAGCTGCCCACGACCGAGAACGTCAGCGTGTCGACGAACTCCTCGAAGCGGGAGGCGAAGCTCAGCACCCGCTTGGTCAGCGACCCGGCGAAGTTGTCGTGGAAGAAGGCGGCGTCCTTGGCGAACAGCTCTTCCATGCCGATCACGTACAGGTGCTCGACGCCGCGGGCGTCAACGCGGTTCAGGCAGTGCAGTCCGACGCGCCACAGCGTCTCCGCGAGCAACAGGACTCCGGCGAAGCCGAGGACATAGGGCAGCATCGAGCCGATACCGGTATCGGCGTCCCCCGCGATTCGGCCGACGAGCTTCGCGACGATCAGCGGTGCGATGTAGTGGATGCCGATGTTGCCCAGCGCCGGAAGCAGCATCGCGGGCACCGTCAGCCATCGGAGCCGGGCCAACTCCCGTCCATAGCAACGAAGCGCGAGGAGCACCGAGCCCCGGCGCGGTGAACCATCACGTAATTCGGGCGATCCCATCCCCACCCCACATGTTGTTGGACCGGCAGGCCAGGAATCGCAGTGTCCCGCAAGGGCGCCCACGCAGTCCAAGCGTTTTCCCCGACCGACCAAGAGCAGCGGCATACCCCGCAACCGGTCGAACCAGCACGGCTGCCGGACGGCTCATGCCGAACTGAAACCCAATCTCTGACTCAGGTCACTGGGGCCCTTCCTCCGTCCCAAGACCCCGCGTCCGCCGACGCTGCTCAGGTCCCCAGGAGCGGACCAGTCGCTCGTACGTCATCAGGCGCTCCTCAGCCGTGTCAGGGAGTCGCGGGCCGTGGCCGCGACGAACGCCGGACACAGGGCGGTGTCGAGGGGCGGGGCCCACGGCTCGGGCCACTTCGCGTACGCCGCGCGGCCGCGGGCGCTCGCCAGGTGCATGCCCACCCACAGGGCCTCGGTGGTGTCGCTCGGAAGGTCCGGATGCGCGCCATGGGGGCAGGGCCCGTCGTCGAGGAGGCCGATCGCGCGCTCGAAGGCGTCCGCCAGCTCGTCGACGAGCTGGCGCGCGTCGGCGTCGTCCGCCTCGGCCTCGACGTACCACGCGACGGCGGTGGCCACGAAGACCCGGCCGGCCAGCTCGTCGTCCGCCGCCTCCCGCAGCGCGGAGGCCGCGAAGGAGAGGTCCCAGGCCACGTCGAAAGTCCTGGCGAGCGGATAGCCCTCCGTGATCGCGGTGAGCCCCTCCAGTTCGTACCGGTCCTCGAACGGCAGGAACGGCGGTACGTCGCCGGCCGAGCCGGGCCGCAGCGACTCCATCACCACGCGCGCGTGCCCGGCGACGTTGCGCGGGCACAGCCATGCGTCGCGCGGCCTGAGGTCCGTCCAGGGCCTCCCGTCGTCGGCGAGCTCCCGCAGGACGTCCGCCATGTTGCCGAGCTCCCCCTCCAAGTCGGCCCCGAAGGGGTGGCCCTGGTGCGTGCAGGGCGCGTCCCGCAGCGCCCTGTCGACGGCCCGCGCCGCGTCGAACGCCGCCCCGACGTCACCGTCCTCCGGTTTCCTCGTAGCCAGGTACGGAAGCGCGAGGACCAGACCCAGCGTCCAGCTGTACGCGAGCGGCCCGCGCGGATCGGCGGCCAGTTCACTGGCGCACTCGACGACGAGCCGCTCGTACGTCTGCGGTTCGTGGTCGACGTACTCCCTCATCTCGTCCCAGGCGTCGACCAGTTCGTCCGCCCGCTCAGCGGAAGATCGATCCGTCATCGTCGTCCTCCTCGTCCATCTCCTCGTACCGCTCGTCCATCGCGACGACCGGGTCCCGCGCCCAGTCGGCGAGCAGGCTCGCACAGGCCCATACGCCGACGGGGTACGCGCCGTCCGGCGCACCGAACTCCGCCGGGGCGTAGAGGTGATCGAGGTGCGCCTTGAACACCTCACGCCGGTGCCCGGACTCCCGCAGATCCGCGTCCGGATGACCGTCGCCGTGGGGGCAGTCATGGTCGAGCGGCTCGGGGTCGACACCCCGCAGCAAGGCGCGCACCTCGCGCCCCACGCCGTACGGCAGGTCGAAGACCGAGGCGGCCCACAGGGCGAGGTGAAGCAGAACGAGCCGCTCGTGCGGGTCGGTGGCCTCCGCGTGCCGGCGTGCCGCCCACAGGCCGGCGTTCTGGCCCACGACACCGGAGTCGTCGAGGTCGTCGGCGTCGACGAACGTCCGCGTCAGCGCACCGATGTCGAGGTGCCCGTCGGGCCGTACGAACGCGGCGTCCAGGCCGCTGGTGTCGCGTACGCCGAACAATTCCTCGTGCGCGGCGCGCAGTTCACCCAGCGACTCCTCGGCGAGGCGGCGCAGATAGTCCGGGCACACCCATACGTCGGCCGGTTCGTCCAGCCATCCGGCGAGCTCGGCCCGCCCGCCGGGGCTGCGCACATGGAAGCCGATCTCGGCCACCGACTCGTAGTACAGATCGTCCTCGTCGGGGTGCTCGCCGGCCGCGTGCGCACAGCCGCCCGCATCGCCGAGCAGCCCGAGCGCCCGCTCCAGGCCCTCGATCATCGCGTCGAAGACCGGACGCAGGGTGATCCGGTGGACGGCGTACGGAACCGTCACATGCTGCGTGAGGACGTACCCCGCGAGCGCGCCCCGGGTGGGACGGTCGGACAGGTAGCCCGTGTTGGACTCGATCTCGGGAGCGGGCTCGATGACGGGGTAGTCGTTGAGGATCTCCTTCAGGTCCCGCACCGACTGCGCATGCTCCTGCGGCACCACCTCGGGTATTCCGGATGCCGAGAACGGCGCGATCACATCGGCCGTGACGCGTGCGATGCCCGCGACATTGCTCGGGCACAGCTCGCCCTCCCGCCGGGGGTGTTCGGGGTGCTCCCCGATCAGGTAGCCGGCGGCGGCCCCCACCGATCCCCAGGAGTCCTCGGAGAGGTGCTCCAGCTCCTCCTCGTACGGATGCGCCTCGTGTCCGCAGTCCGTCGCGTCCAGCGCCGACGCGGCGGCCACGAGCGCGGCGACAGCGGCGCGCGCCGTCTCGGGCCGCGGCCGCCAGGCGAGATAGCGGACCATCTCCGCAAGCCCCGCCACCCACACATGCGCCGACTCACCGCCGGGATCGGCGGCAAGTCGGCGCACACAGTGGAGCGCGAGCGGCTCGGCCTCGGCCGGATCGGTGCGGGCACCGGCCCGGGACCACTGTGCGTACAACTCGGCGGTCGGGGCATCAGGTATGACGATCATGCCCGGTACGACGTATGGCGAGGCTCCTGAGGTTCCTGGGGCCCGTGACCAGGACGCCTCACCCTGTGCGTCAGTCGCTCGCACGGCGCCAGGGGATCTCGGCCCACACTTGCTTGCCGCCGCTGAGCGGCACCGAGCCCCAAGCCACCGTCGTCGCCTCGACGATGAGCAGCCCGCGACCGCCGGTCGACTCCCAGCTCACCGACACCGGTTTGACGGGGCTGCGCGGCGACGCGTCGTTCACGGCGATCCGCAGCCGGTCCGTCGACAGCGTCAGATCCATCCCCACCTTGCCCTGGGTGTGCGCGATGGCGTTGGTGACCAGCTCGGACACGACCAGCAGAGCCGCGTCGAGTTCCTCCACCACTCCCCAGGACCGCATGGTGCGCGCGGTGAAGCGGCGCGCGTGCATGACCGCGTTGGGCACCCGCCATACCGTCCAGTGGCTCCGCATCGGCCGGCCCCGTGTGCCGTCGTAGCGCAGCAACAGCACCGCCACATCGTCGTCGCGACGGCCCACACCGACGACCAACTCGTCGGCGACCCTCCCGGCATCGACCGGGTTGGCCGCGGCGAGCACATCGCACACCCGCCGCATGCCCTCCTCCAGAGGCAGCCTGGCGGACTCGACCAGGCCGTCCGTCAACAGAACGAGCAGGGTTCCGGGGACCAGCCCCACCTCGGTCATGGGGAACTCGGCTTCCGCGATCACTCCCAGAGGGGGCCCTCCCTCGACCTCCATCTCCTCGGTGACGCCGTCGGGATGGCGCAGTATCGGCGGCAGATGGCCGGCCCGTACGACCCTGGCGATGCCCTCCTCCATGTCCAAGTCCACATACCCACAGGTGGCGAAGAGATCGGTCTCCATTCCGACGAGCAGACGGTTGGCCCGCGCGACCACCACGTCGGGCGGGTGGCCCTCCACCGCGTAGGCCCTGACCGCCGTACGCATCTGGCCCATGATGGTGGCGGCTCCCGCGCTGTGCCCCTGTACATCCCCGATGACGAACGCCACATGACCGTCACTGAGCGGAATGACGTCGTACCAGTCGCCACCGACCTCGAGTCCCGCCGTCGCGGGCAGGTAGCGGGCGACAGCGACCCCGCCCGGCAGCTCCGGGAGCTTACGGGGCAGCAGACTGCGCTGGAGCATGGTGGCGAGTTCGTGGCCCGCGTCCAGTGCGTGGGCGCGCACCAGCGCCTGTCCCACCAACCCCGCGGTCGCGGTCAGCAGCGACCGCTCCTCCGGTCCGAACCGGTGCTCCGCGTCCCACCCCACCAGGCACACCCCGACCATCCGGCCTTCGGCGGGCAGCGGCAGCACCGCGAGACCACCGGGCCCGACGCCCAGTAGACCGCGTTCGAGAGCCGCGCCCGGCGGCCACAGACTCATATGCCCCCCACGCAGCGCGCTCTGCAGGGTGGGCAGGTCGCTGAGCGACGCGTCGGGCCACTCGGACCGCCATTCCGAGCGCCAGGCCTCGGGCCAGGCATCGGGCTCCGGAGGGTCGAGGGCGGTGACTACGAGCCGCTCGGCCTCCAGTTCGCCGACCGCGACCCGGGAGGCGCCGAGCGGCTCGCGCAGGGCGGCGACCACCAGCCGGCTGACCTCTCGGATGGTCACCGCTCCCGCCAGCGTGGCCGACAGCCGCTGCACGAGGGAGACCTCGTCGGCGCTGGGGCGCAGATAGGTGGCATCGGCCACCACACCCAGGACGCGCTGCGGCGTGCCATCGGCGTCCACCTCCACACGGCAACGCAGTCCCAGCCAGCGCAGCTCGCCGTTCGGGCGGCGGATACGGAACGCCAGCTGCTGTCCGGCGGCCAGCCGGTCCGGCTCCACGATCGCCATCAGTGCGGGCATGTCGTCGGGGACGGCGCAGGCGAGCAGGGTCTCCACCTGCCCGTCGAACCGCTCGGGAGGCAGACCGAGCAGTTCCAGCACATGCGCGTGGGCCTCCATGCGGCCGGTGCTCAGTTCCAGGATGAACGCGCCGCCTTGGTCAGGCACCAGGGACTGGCCCAGATGTGCCTGCGGGGCTCTGCGTCCGGCGAAGCGAGCGGCGACCGATTCGAGTCCGGCGGTCACCTGATCGGCGTAGAGCTCCAGAAGGCTGCGGTCGTCGGCGCTGAAGCCGTCCCCAACCTCGCCGGCGACGATCAGGCACCCGAGCCCCTGGTCGCCGTGTCCCAGCGGCAGCGCGCCCAGCGAGATCCTGGCCGGCGAGTGGGGGTCACCGTCCCGGACCCGGGTGGGGAAGTGGTGGGGGTCATCCTCGATGAACGTGGCGAGTTCCTTGGGGGTCAGCCACAGCGGGCGGCCGGAGCGGAAGGCATTGGCGGCGGGCGAATGGCTGGCCACGGCGAGGATCGCGGGCAGTCCGTAGAGGACGCCGCGGTTTCCGGTCAGCTCGGCGAGATGGAGTTCCTGGCCCTGGTCGGCGAGCACATAGACAGCGGCGAGCTCAGCCCCGCAGAACGCAAAGCGATGTCTGGTCACTGTCCGTATCACCTTCTCCCGACGACATCCCGCCGACCGCCATCTCTCCATGCTGTCGCGCCCGGCACCGTTCGGGCGAGTCGGAACGCAAGCCGACGGGCGGTGTCGCCTCACGCCGCGTGAGCCATCACGGCGGTCCTACGCGAAGCGACCCACTGGGACGAGGTGGTCACCACGCTCCGGTACGAGCACCGGCGGCGCCACGACCTCCGGCACACGGGGCTGACCTGGTTCGCCGACGCCGGTCCCAAAACGATCAAAGGGCCGTTTTGGATTGCTCCAAAACGGCCCTGATCTGCGACTCTTTCGAGTCGGGACGACAGGATTTGAACCTGCGACCCCTTGACCCCCAGTCAAGTGCGCTACCAAGCTGCGCCACGTCCCGATGCCCGCTGACCTGGGGTTTCCCTCCGGGTTGAACTGGCACGAGAACAATACCGCACTTCCCGGGGTCGTCGCGCGCACCTTTCCCGTACCCGCCCCGTCGGACGTACGGGCCGGTCGGGGCTTGACCTCAAGTCCGCTTGAGGGCGCATGGTTGCTGCATGACACAGGCAACCGCGGACACGGGGTTCCGCTATGAGCATCTGGGCCGTCTCCTCTCGCTCATGACCGGAGCCGAGAAGCACGGGCCCGCCGCCACCTCCACACTCGACGTGCTGTGGGTGCTCTACGACCGGGTGCTGCGCGTCGGGCCCGAGAGCGCCGAGGACGACGGGCGGGACCGGTTCCTGCTGTCCAAGGGGCACGGGCCGATGGCCTACTACGCCGTTCTCGCCGCCAAGGGGTTCTTCCCCGTCGACTGGCTCAGCGGCTTGGGTCCTACGACTCGCCCCTCGGACACCACCCGGACGACGGCTGGACCGTCCACGTGCCCGGGCACCCGGACGAGGCCGAGGCACTGCTGCGCCACGCCTACGCCGCCGGGGACGACAAGGCGTACGTCCGGCTCACCCAGCAGTCGAACGACACGCCGCGCCCCCTCGGCGACCTGCGCTCCCAGACGGTACGAGAGGGACGCGCGGGCGTGGTGATCGCGGTCGGCCCGCTGCTCGGCAACGTCCTCGCCGCGACCGAGGGCCTCGATGTCACCCTTCGACGACGCGGCCCCGCGCGCCGCCGCCGGGCGGGCCACGCCGGACGTCGTCCTGGTCGAGCCGTACCTGGCCGGTACCTCCTCGGCGGCGGCCGGCGCCGTGCTCGCCGAGGTCCGGCACCGGATCCTGCCGCTCGGGGTCGGGCGCGCCGAGCCGCGCCGCTACGGCTCGACGGACGAGCACACCGCCACCCACGGACTGGACGCAGGCTCCGTGCGGCGGCGGATCACCGCGTTCCTGCGCTGACCGCCGCCCGACCGGACGAGCCGGCGGCGGCCGTCAGCCGCGCCGGTCCTCCCGGGCGTGCAGCTGCTCCACCAGCTCTGCCGCCAGTGCCTTGACCGTCGCCAGGCCCGCGGTCCCCCACCGCCTCGGCACCACGTCCACCGCGCACACGGTCCCCAGTACGACGCCCCGCCGGTCCGTCAGCGGGGCGCCCAGGTAGGACCGCACCCCGCTCTCGTCGACCACCGCGTTGCCCGCGAAGCGCGCGAAGTCCCGTACGTCCTCCAGCACCAGCGCCCGCCGCCGGACCACCACGTGCGGGCAGTACCCGTGGTCGCGGGCCAGTACCCGCGCCGGATAGCCGCTCGCCGCCGCGTCCGGGCGGTGGTGGAGTCCGGCGAAGAACTGCCGTTCCTCACCGACGAAGTTCACGCCCGTGTAGGGCGCGTCGAGGGTGTGGGCGACCCGCCGCGCGAAGGCGTCGAGGTCCGCGTCGACCCGCTCCCCCAGGCCCATTTCGCGCAACCGGACGGCGCGCGCCGGTGCCTCACGGTCCACCGGGGTGAGCAACAGGTGACCGGTCGATTCGTAGTACGTCATGGCGGTTCCCCCGACTCCGGATGCTTCTTGCGTCTCTTCTGCTTCGTGTCTTCTGCTTCTTGACTGCTCTACTTCTTGGACGGCGCCGTGGACAGCAGGTGGTGGACGAGTGCGGCCAGCACTGCGGTGCCGGAACCCGTCAGGCGCGCGTCGCACCGTACGACCGGCACGTCCGGCCCGAGCCCCACTGCCTCGCGGACCTCCTCGGCCGTGTAGCGGTGGGCGCCGTCGAACTCGTTGACGGCGACGATGAAGCCGATCCGCCGCCGCTCGAAGAAGTCCACGGCCGGGAAGCAGTCATCGAGCCGGCGGGTGTCGGCGAGCACCACCGCCCCCAGCGCTCCCGCGCACAGTTCCTCCCACAGGAACCAGAAGCGCTGTTGGCCGGGCGTGCCGAAGAGGTACAGCACGTGCCCGTGGTCCAAGGTGATCCGGCCGAAGTCCAGCGCGACCGTCGTCGACGTCTTCGTCCCGACCCCGTCCAGCGCGTCGGCGCTCTCGCTCAGTCCGCTCAGCAACTCCTCCGTGCACAGCGGTTCGATCTCGCTCACCGCGCCCACGAAGGTGGTCTTGCCCGCCCCGAACCCGCCCGCGACCAGGATCTTCAGGGTCGCGGGAAGGGCGCGGACGTCATCACAGTCGTCGGCGTAGGCCATCGAGCACCGCCCGCAGCAGACACTGGTCGTCGGCGGCGAGCGTGCCGCTCCCGCCCGGGAACCGCGGCGCCTGCGCCACCACGGCCCCGCACTCCATCAGGTCGGACAGCAGCACCTTCACCACCACCGCCGGCAGCCGCAGCTGCCCGGCCACCTCGGCGACGGTCACCGCCGCCGCACCCGCGCACATCCGCAGCGCGAGCGTGTGCTCGGGCCCGAGCGGTGCTCGCGGCCGGACCCCGGTCGCGGTCACCAGGGACAGCAGGTCGAGCGCCACGGCGGGCCGGGTCCGCCCGCCGCTCGCCGTGTACGGGCGCATCACCTTGCCCGCCGAATCGTCCAGCCAGGGTGTGTCCCGCGCCGTCCCCGGTCCATACGCCCCCGGCCCGTACGGTCCTGGTCCGTACGCCCCCCTCGCGCGGCCCCTCATCGCTCCGGGTCGGCGACGGGCCGGCGCGGCGCGGCCGCCAGGTACGGCCGTACGCTCTTGACCAGCATGGCCATCTCGTAGCCGACCACGCCGGCGTCGGCCTCCCGGTCCGCCAGCACCGCCAGGCAGGTGCCGGATCCGGCCGCGGAGACGAAGACGAGCGCCGTGTCGAGTTCGACCACCACCTGCCGGACCTCCGCGCCGTCCCCGAACCGGGATCCGGCGCTGCGTCCCAGCGAGTACAGTCCGGAGGCCAGCGCCGCCATGTGGTCGGCACTGTCGGCGTCCAGGCCGTGCACGCAGGTGACGAGCCCGTCCGCGGTGAGCAGCACCGCGCTGCGCGTGTACGGCACCCGTTGGACCAGTCCGCTGAGCAGCCAGTCGAGGTCCGAGAGGCTGCCTGTCTTCGTCGCCGCTTCGCCGCCCATGGGGGTGAGCTCCTTGCCGAGGTGAGGGGTGGGGGTGGAGGTGGAGGGGGGAGTCGGGGTCGGGGTGGGGTGGGGGATCGGCTCCCGGTTCATGCCTGCCGCTCCGACTGGGCGAGGCCGAAGCCGCGTTGGAAGGCCGCCATCAGGCCCGGGTCGTGCACGGGTTGGTCGGCCTCCGGCGACCGTCGCGGGGCGGGGGTTTCCCGTAGCTGGTGCGCGAGGTGCTGCTGGGCGCGGCGCCGGGGCAGGGGCGGCCGGTCCGGGTCCTCCCGGGCGGCGGGCACGGACACCGGCACGTGCGGTGGGGCGGGCACCGCTGCGGCCACCGGATACGGCTCGGGACAGGGCTCGGGACAGGGCTCGGGATACGGCTCGGGATCGGGCCTCGGCCTCGCCCGCGGCGGCACGTTCAGTCGTACGGGCTCCAGCGGCGGGACTGCGCTCCCCTCGCCGGTCCCCCAGGAGGTGGCCCGCGAACCACCCAGCAGGTCGGCGGCGTTCGGTGCCTCCGCGCCCAGCAGCCCCTGGGGCAGCACGAGCACCGCCAGCACGCCGCCGTAGATGTTGGACTTCAGTTCCACGGCGATCCCGTGCCGGCGGGCCAGCGCCGCGACGACGAACAGGCCGATCCGCCCGTCGGCCAGCAGATGCCGGACGCTGACCTGGTCGGGGTGGCAGAGCAGGGCGTTCATCCGGTGCTGCTCCTCCACCGGCATGCCCAGCCCCCGGTCCTCCACCTCGACCGCGATCCCGGCGGTGACCCGCTCCGCCCGCAGCACCACATCGGTGTCGGGGGCGGAGAACAGGGTGGCGTTCTCGACGAGTTCGGCCAGCAGGTGCACGACGTCGGCGACGGCGTGGCCGCGGACCGTGCCGCCCGCCGGGGGCACCACCTTGACCCGTGTGTACTGCTCGACCTCCGCGACCGCGGAGCGCAGCACCTCGCTCAGGTCGATCGGCCGGGTCCACTGGCGCCGGGAGGTGGCGCCGCCGAGCACGGCGAGGTTCTCGGCGTGCCGGCGGATCCGGGTGGCGAGGTGGTCGACGTGGAAGAGCTCCTTCAGTAGGTCCGGGTCCTCGACCGTGTCTTCCAGGTCGTCGAGCAGCGAGATCTCGCGGTGCACCAGCGACTGAAGCCGGCGCGCGAGGTTGACGAAGACCTCGACCTTGCGGTCGCTGTCGCTCGGAGTGGCCGGAGCGGCCAGCCGTACGAGGGTCGCGTGCGCCAGTTCGCGGGCGCCGCGCAGCTCCTGCGCGAGCAGCCAGAACTCGTCGACCCCGGCCGGATCGGTGGCGGGCGGTGGCCCGCTCGGGCCGCCGCGCACCGGACGGGCCGGGGCCTCGCCGCGCTCCAGCCGGTCGGCGGCCGTACGCAGCTCCTGGCGGCCGCGCACGCTGGAGCGGCGCAGGGCCTCGCAGCGGTCCCGGACCGCCTTGGCCGCGCGCTGGGCCCCGAGCAGGGCGGCGGCGAGCGCGCCGAGGACGAGCAGGGCGCAGCCGGTGAGCACGGGCCACAGCCGGGCGTCCCGGTCGCCGGCGCCGCCGCCGAGCTGGAGGGTGAAGATCACCGCGGCGGCGCCGCTGAGCCCGGCGGCGAGGGTGGGCAGTACGGCGGCACGGACCAGTTGGGGACGTATCTGCCGCCCGGGACCGGTGACGGCGTGTCTCGACGGGGAGTGGCGGGCGGCGCGGAGTCCGGACATCGGCGTCCTCGGTACGTGGGTCCCGGCCCCCGCAGTTCCCGGGGCCCGGTGTTGATCACCGGATACCCACGCTAGACCGCACGCTCCCACCGGGGACGCCCAGTTGGCGAACTTCGCCCGGTCGCGTCCCGCTCCCGACGGAGCGCTCGTACGGCGGTCCGAATCCGCCGGGGGGCGCACGCCCGCCCGACCGATGGCGTCGGCGGCAGGCGAGTGGACAAACCGCTCACGACGTCCCGCGCACACGGTCAGCGTCCGCCGTCGCCGTCCCGGCATGCTCTTCGGAATCGACGCGGTGGCCGTACGCACACCCTGACGGCAGGTCCTTACTGGAACCAGGCGTGGGTGGAGAGCTCGGGGCGTACGCCGCGCTGAGCGCGGGAGAGGACGACGGCGCTGGAGACGAGTCCGACGTGGCTGAGTGCTTGGGGAAAGTTGCCGAGGAACGAGAAGTCGCCGGGGTCGATCTGCTCGGCGAACAACCCGAGCGGGCTGGCGTAGGAGCACAGCTTCTCGAACAGTTCGGAGGCTTCCTCGACGCGTCCTTGGCCCGCGAGGTTGTCCACGAGCCAGAAGCTGCACAGCAGGAACGCCCCTTCCGGTACGTGGAGTCCGTCGGGTGAGTCCTGCGGCAGGTAGCGGTACAGCAGGCCGTTTCCCGCGCCGAGCCGCTGGCTGATCGCCCGCGTGGTGGCGACCATGCGCGGGTGATCGGCGGGAAGGACGCGCCTCAGCGGCAGGGCGAGGAGCGAGGCGTCCAGTCCCCCTCCTCGGCCGAGGTGCTCGGTGAGGGAGTCCATGCGTTCGTCCCACGCGTCGCGGATGATCCGGGCGGTGAGGTAACTGGCTTCCGTTGCCCATGTGGTCGGGTCACCCGGGAGATCCAGGCGGGTGGCGAGTCGTGCGGCGCGGTCGAGCGCCACCTGGCACATCGCCGCGGAATACGTGAACGGGCGTCCGGGGGTGCGGACCTCCCAGATTCCATGGTCCGGAGTCTTCCAAGCGGTGCGCGCCCGTTCGGTCAGGTCGGCGAGGCGCTGCCACAGGCCGGCACTCAAGGTTCTGCCCGTGGCCGCCCATTGGAAGGCGCAGTCGAGGATCTCCCCGTAGACGTCGTGCTGGACCTGCTCGGAGGCGGCGTTGCCCCAGCGCACGGGCGAGGAGCCGCGGTAGCCCTCCAGTTCGTCATCGATCACTTCCACCGGCGGTGGCCGACCGTCCACGTCGTACAGGACGCGCGGCCGTCCTTCCCGCTGGGCGGCGTTCAACGCCCAGTGGAGGAATCCTCCCGCTTCGTCGGGCAGGCCGATCCGGCGAAGGGCGAAGACCGTGTACGCGGCATCGCGTATCCAGGCGTAGCGGTAGTCCCAGTTCCGGTCGCCCCCGATGCATTCGGGGAGCGATGAGGTGGGAGCCGCGACGATGGCGCCGTTCTCGACGTGATCCAACAGCTTGAGGGTGATGGCCGAGCGGCGCACCAGATCCGCGCGCGGCGTGTCGTCGACCAGTTGTGCCGTCCAGCGCCGCCACGCTCCTTCGGTGTCGACGATCCAGCGATCGATCGAGGGGCTCGCCCCGCGAACCGGTCGCTCGCTCCAGCGCAGTGCCACCCAGAGGTCCTCGCCCTCGTGCAGCGTCACGGTGCACCGCTGGTCGGGGCCGGGCAACGGGCGGGAGGCGTTCAGGTACAGCGTCAGGGACTGCCGGGGACAACGCAGCTGCCATTCCCCGTCCCACCGCTCGCATCGGGCGCCGCCGTGCGGACGTACCGCCACTGTCAGGTCGACGCTGCCGCGCGTGACCCTGGCGTGCCGGATCAGTTCTCCCCTGCCGGCCGGGGCGTCTTCCTCCAGGCGCGCGCCGGGCTCGAGGAGGAATGCGTCGGTGACCTCGACGACTCCTGTGCCCGCGAGCAGATCTGTCACCAGGACGCCGGTCTCGTGCACGTAGCGCTGGCGGCTCCGCAGCAGCCCTTCCGGCGCCAGGAGGAAGGAACCGCCGCGCTGCCGGTCGAGCAGTGAGCAGAACAGGGGTGGGGCGTCGAAGCGGGGGACGCACATGAAGCTGATCGCGCCGTCGCGGCCCACCAGGGCGCAACCGCGGCCGTCGCCGATCAGGCCGTGGTCCTCGATGGGCAGATAGCCCTCCCCGGACACGGACGACCAATCGCTCATACCTTTCCTGTACCCACGGGACCCACGGGACCCACCGGACCCACCGGACCCACGGGACCCACCGGACCCACCGACCCACCGGGCGACGCCGTCGCGTGGGGCGGCAGGTGATCGTCCGGCCGTGGCCACGCGCACTCGGCAGGCGTCCGCGCGGCTCATCCGGGCAGACCACGAGTAGGACGTCCCGCTGGAGCCCGGAGCGAAACGGGGGTGAGGGCCGGGCGACCGCCGCCGGCCCCGTCGAGCGACACTGTCAGTGGGCACACACACCGCAGGACCGCCTGTGCACCCCCTGGGAGACGGTGATGAACGGCTCCGTACGCATCGGACAACTCCTCGGGGTACCGCTGCGCATCCACTGGACCGTGCCCCTCCTCGTGGTGTTCTTCGCCTACAGCCTGGGGAGCCGGACCCTCCCCGCCTGGATTCCGGATCAGTCACCTGCCACCTACACGGTCGCCGGCCTCGCCGGGGGCCTGCTGCTTCTCGCGAGCCTCCTGGCCCATGAGGCGGCCCACGCGGTCACGGCCCGGAGGAAGGGCATCAAGGTGGAGAACATCACGCTCTGGGCATTGGGCGGGATGACGCAGATGGGCCGGCCGCAAGCGGCCGGCGCGGCCCTCCTCGTCGCCGCGAGCGGACCGCTCACCAGCCTGCTCGTCGGTGCGGCGGCGCTCGGGGCCGGCATCGGGCTGCACGCGCTGTCCGGCTGGGCGGTCCCTGCCGCTGTCCTCGTGTGGCTGGGGTGGATCAACTTCATGCTGGGCGTGTTCAACCTGCTCCCCGCCGCGCCCCTCGACGGCGGCCGGGTGGTGCAGGCCGTGATGTGGTGGCGCACCGGCGACCGGTACCGGGCCGAACGGGCAGCCGCGCGCAGCGGACAGGTTCTCGGGTTCGTGCTGATCGCCGTCGGGTGGATCTACGTCCTGAGCGGTGCGCTGAGCGGCCTGTGGCTGATGGTCATCGGCTTCTTCATCGTGATCGTCGCCAACGCCGAACGGCGGCACGCCGGCCTGGCCGAAGCCCTGAGCGGCGTACGAGCGGCCGATGCCATGTCCAGCCCTGTGGAGACCTGTCCCGACTGGGTGACGGTGGAACGCTGCGTCGAGGACGTGGCGATGCGGGCGCGCCACTCGGCCCTGCCCCTGCTCGACTTCGAAGGGCGCCCCAGCGGCATGGTTCACCTGCCGCAACTCGCCCGGACACCGGTGCCTCAGCGGCCGACGCTGCGCGTGCGCGACGTGGCGACCCCGCTCTCGCAGTGCACCACGTCCACGCCGGGCGACCTGCTGAAAGACGTACTGGAAACGCTTCGCCCGGGCAGCGACATGCGCGTCCTCGTCATCGACGGCCAGCACCTGGTCGGCATCATCACCGCCCGCGACATCTCCCGGCTCCTCCAGCGCCACGCGCTCCGCGGCACGGAGCCGTAGCGGGTGGGACGCGCTCGTGCGGGAGGAGAACTTTCCGGAGCGTCCGTGGTCGACGACGTGCCGGTGACGTCACGGAGCTGACGCGGGCTCACCCGGACGGGTGGAACCGGGCGCGTGGTCGGACGAGCCCCGCCAGGCCGCACCGGGCCGGCGGGGCGATGGCCGGAAGCTGTGGGCTGTCACCCAGCGCAGAGGCAGCGGCAGAGGGGTTCCCCGTGTCAAAAGTCAGGACCGGCGTGCGTACGGCATGGGCGGCGGCGGCGAGTCTGGCGGTGGTCGCCGCCCTGCCCGGCGTGGCGCGGGCCGCTCCCGGAGACCTCGACCCCACCTTCGGGACGGGCGGAAAGGTCGTCACCGACATCGCCAACGCCGAGGACAGCCAAGGCCTGGTGATCCAGGCCGACGGGAAGGTCCTCACCGTGGGCACCGTCTGGGAGTTCGAGGGCCCGGGCGACTTCACGCTGGTCCGCCACCTTCCGAACGGCGCCCCGGACCCCGACTTCGGCCGCGGGGACGGCGTGGCCGTCGCCGACATGAACGGCGGGTCCAACGACGAGGCGTACGGGGCCGCCGTACAGGCGGACGGCAAGATCGTGGTCGCCGGGCACAGTGACCTGCCGGACGGCAGCCGCCGCCTGCTCACGGTGGCCCGCTTCCACCCGGACGGCACCCTGGACACCGGCTTCGGCGACAACGGCAAGGTGTTCCCCGACTTCGGCCCCTCGGTCAGCTCGTCCGCACAGGAGGTCGTGGTCCAGGGCGACGGGCGGATCGTCGTCGCGGGCAGCGTCGGCGGCGACTTCGCGGTGGCCCGCCTCGACCCGGCCGGCACCCTGGACACCGGATTCGGCGGCGGCGACGGCTGGGTCACCACCGCCTTCCCGGCCGGCTTCTCCACGGCGTTCGACGTGGCCGTGCGGCCCGACGGCAAGATCGTCGCCGCCGGGCAGGCCGGCACCGTCACACCGACCTCCGCCCCCGACTTCGCCCTGGCCCGGTACAACCCCGACGGCAGCCCCGACCCCGGCTTCGGCAGCGGCGGCCAGGTCACCACCGCCTTCGCCGGGGAGGACATCGCGCGCGGGCTCGCGCTCCAGCCGGACGGGAAGACCGTGGCCGGCGGGTACAGCGACCTCAACTTCGCGCTGGCCCGCTACAACGAGGACGGCAGCCTCGACGCCGGCTTCGGCAGCGGCGGCAGGGTCACCTCCGCCTTCGGAACCGCCCGCGCGTCCGACGTGGCCCTCCAGGCGGACGGGAAGATCCTCGCGGTCGGCAGCCACCAGAGCGATCTCGCGCTCGCCCGCTACCACACGGACGGCAGCCTGGACACCGGCTTCGGCACCGGCGGCCTGGTGCACACCGACTTCGGCCTGGGCGCGTGGGACGAGGGACGCGCGGTCGCGGTACAGCCGGACGGCAAGATCGTCGCGTCCGGGATGGGCTACGGTGACAACTTCGTCGTCGCCCGCTACCAGTCCGCCGGGCCCCCCGCGCCGGCCGACGTCGACCTGTCGGTCACCAAGACCGGGCCGGCCTCGGTCAGCATCGGCGACCAGGCCACGTACCGGGTGACGGTACGCAACACCAGCACCGCCGCGTCCGCCACGGCCGTGACCCTCGCCGACACCCTCACCGGCCCCGGCACGGTGATCTCGGCCACGACCGGCCCGGGGGGCAGCTGCACGACCACCGCCACCTCGGCGAACTGCGCCCTCGGCACCCTGGCCCCCGGCGCCTCCGCCACCGTGACCGTCGTCGCCGAACCCCGCGCCACCGGGACCCTCACCGACACCGCCACCGCGGACGCGGCCGAGCCCGACCCGGCGCCCGGCAACGACCGCGCGACGGCGAGCACCGCCGTGAACAACGCCCGCGGCTGCACGATCACCGGCACCAGCGGCCCCGACACCCTGAACGGCGGCTACGGCAACGACGTGATCTGCGGCCTCGGCGGCAACGACACCATCCGCCCGGGCTACGGCAGCGACACGGTCCACGCCGGCTCGGGCGACGACTACGTCGACGGCGGCCACCACAACGACACCCTCATCGGCGGCCCCGGCCGCGACACCCTGCTCGGCAACTACGGCAACGACACGCTCAACACCGTCGACGGCGTCGCCGGCAACGACAGGGCGGACGGCGGCTACGGCACGGACTCGTGCGCGACCGACGCGGGTGACACCCGTATCAGCTGCCCCTGAGCGCACTGGTCTCCCGACGGCGGCGGCCACTGAGTCGTGGACCGCCGCCAGGTCGACCACCGCCCGGCCGCCTCAGGGGCGCCGGGCGGCGCGCACGCCCGGACCACCGGTTCGTCGACGCCCGCCGCTCGGCCCTCTACCGGCCCGTGCGGCGCGGGCCTGGGCGGCCCCTCACCTCGTCAGGTGGTCCTGGTCGGCTTCGGTCCCGGTCCGCCCGCCAGGTCGAGATCGCCCTGGGAAGGCTCGCCCGAGGACACGTCCACGATCTCCGGCCGACGCCACGGGCGGGCGATCGGTCGGGACACCGGGCGCCACCACCGCTCCGAGGGGAGCTTGCCGGCCGGCTCGAAGGGCTGGCCGGGAACCGGGAGCGCGACCTTCTGCCCGGCCTCCTCGGCCGCGTCGGCCGTCCACTCCCCGGGCTCCGCCCACGCGTGGAAGGCCAGGTTGAAGGTGCCCCAGTGGATCGGCAGCATCGTGCCGCCCGGGGTGCCGCCCTGGAGGTCGAGGTGGGCGCGCATGCCCTCCTGCGGCGTCATGTGGATGTCCGGCCAGTACTCCGCGTACGCACCGATCTGGATCATGGTGGCGTCGAACGGCCCGTGCGCGGCGCCGATCTCCTGGAAACCGGGGAAGTAGCCCGTGTCCCCGCTGTGGAAGATCCGGTGCTCGTCCCCCGCCACCACCCAGGACGCCCACAGCGTGAACTGCTGGTTGCGCAGACCGCGTCCGCAGAAGTGCCGCGCCGGGGTGGCCGTCAGCGACAGGCCGGCCACCTTGGTGGTCTCGTTCCAGTCCAGCTCGCGCAGCCGGTCCGGCGGCACGCCCCAGCGCTCCAGGTGCGCGCCGACGCCGAGCGGGACGGCGAAGACCGTGCCCGTACCGGCCAGGGCCTTGATCGTGGGGAGGTCGAGGTGGTCGTAGTGGTCGTGCGAGATCACCACGACGTCCACCTCGCCCAGCGAGGCGAGCGGCACCGGTACGGGGTGCAGCCGCTTGGGACCGGCGAAGGGGAAGGGTGAGCACCGCTCGCCCCACACCGGGTCGAAGAGCACCCGGCGTCCGTCGATCTCCGCGAGCACGCTGGAGTGCCCCATCCACGTCAGGCGCAGCCCGCTGACCGGCGGCTTCGCCAGTTCGGCGAGGGTCGTCGGGTAGACCGGGACCGGCGCGCCGGGGCTGCGCCGGGCCCGCTGCTCCTTGTGGAGGTAGATCTTGGCGAACTCGGCCATCGATCCGGAAGGCCTGGTCCGGGCGCCCACCGGGTTCTGGAAGACGCCGTCGGCGAAGTTCGGCGAGCGCAGGATCCGCTCGAGCCGTTCGCCGGAGGGATCCGCGCCGAAGGCTTCGGACCGCAGGGCGCGCAGCCGGGGACGCGGGGGCAGGGAGCCGGTCAAGGCGCCTCCTGGGAAAGGTGCAGGTTGGGGCGGGACGGTCGTACGTCCACGATCATCCCAACGCGCACCGGCCACCAAGGATTCCGCCGGACGGTTTTCCGCCCGCGCCGTGCCCGGCCACGAGCCGGCCCGGCGCGGGCGGACAACACGCCCGGGGGGTGTCCTACAGCGGCAGCAGGTCCGGGCGCTTCGCCTCGACGTGGTCGCCGGAGGACTCCCCGCGCAGCCGCCGCCCGATCCAGGGCACGAGGTGCTCGCGGGCCCACTGGATGTTGTCCCGCGTCACGTCCACCGATCCGCGCGGCCTCATGGGCGGCCACGGCTGGTCGGGATCGGTCGGCACCTGGAATCCGAGCACCTGCGCGGCGCGCAGCGCGACGCGGGTGTGTCCCTCGGGCGAGAGGTGCAGCCGGTCGCCGTCCCAGGCGCGCCGGTCCTGTACGGACTTCAGCGACCAGAGGTCGAGGACCGGGCAGTCGTACCGGTCGGCGATGGCGCGCACGTGTGCGCTGTACGTCGCCACCTTGCCCCGCAGGTGTTTGAGGACCGGCACGCCCCGGGTGTCGAAGCCGGTGGTGATCATGACCTGGCGGACGGTCCCGGTGAGGTCGGCCACGGCCGCCTCGAAGCGCTCCGCCACGTCGTCGGGGTCGCTGCCGGGCCGGATGATGTCGTTGCCGCCCGCGCAGAAGGTCACCAGGTCCGGCGCGAGTGCCTTGGCTCTGGGGACCTGCTCGGCCACGATCTGGTCGAGGAGCTTGCCCCGCACCGCGAGGTTCGCGTACCGGAAGTCGTGCTCGTCACGCTGATCCGCCAGGAGTACGGCGAGCCGGTCCGCCCAGCCGAGATACGAATCCCCGGGTCCCGGGTCCCCCACGCCTTCGGTGAAGCTGTCCCCGATCGCCGCGTACGAGCCGATGGTCTTGAGTGTCGTCGTCGTCGCTGCCACGGGAAGCCATCCTTCACCCCCGTCGCCAACCTACGCCAACGTAATGAGGGGTTGACGGACCGTGATCTATACCACCCGGGGGATAAGGAATAAGTACACAGAAGGCCGGGACCCCTCTCGGGGCCCCGGCCTCGTGCGTGTCAGTGCTCCGACGGCGGCTGCCGTCAGATGCTCACGCCCTTGGTGCGGAGGTAGGCCACCGGGTCGATGTCCGAGCCGTAGGACGGGCCGGTGCGGATCTCGAAGTGGAGGTGCGGGCCGGTCGAGTTGCCGGTGGAACCGGAGAGCCCGAGGCTCTGGCCGCCGGTGACGCTCTGGCCCACCGAGACGGCGAGGGAGGACAGGTGGGCGTACTGGGAGTACTTGCCGTCGGCGTGCTTGACGATGACCTCGTTGCCGTACGAGCCGCCCCAGCCGGCGGAGACGACGGTGCCCGCGCCTACGGCCTTGACGGTGGTTCCGCTGCTCGCCATGAAGTCGACGCCGGTGTGGTAACCGGAGGACCACATGCTGCCGCCCATCCGGTACGGGGTGGAGATCCCACCGCTGACCGGGGACACGAATCCGGAGCCGGAGGTCTTGGCCGGGGCCGTACCCGCGCCGGACGCCGCCTCGCCGGACGCCGAAGAGCCGGTCGAGGACCACTCGGGAGCCGAGGCCTTGCCCGCGGACGAGGGGGTCGCCGGAGCCTGCCGCTTCTTCGGCTCCTTCGCCTTCTTCGGCTCCTTCGGCTTCTCGGAGGGAGCCGGCTCCGCTGCCGCCTGGCTCTGTCCGCCCAGCGTCAGCTTCAGACCCGGGTGGATGAGGGAGGGGTTGCTGCCGACCGCCTCACGGTTGTCGGCGTACAGCTGCTCCCAGCCGCCGGAGAGCTGACGCTCGGCGGCGATCTTCGAGAGGTAGTCGCCCGGCGCGACCGTGTAGACGGTCGGCGCGGCGGCGAGGGCCGCGGCGGGGGCGGCCTGAGGCGCCTGGGGAAGCTGCGCGGCCTGCACCGGGGCGGCGGCCGGGACCACCGCGGGGGCGGCGGCGTGGGCGCCCGCGGCGCCCATCAGGGGCAGCGCCAGGGCGGCGCCACCGGTACCGGCGACAGCGAGACCTCGGGAGATGGAGCGGGACTTCGGACGGCGGTGCTTACCCTTTGAAGGCATGGCGAATTCCTCTCCGTCGCCTGCGAGGTGAGCTGTCGGGTTCGGACTGGAGATGTCCGGCCTTACACGTACGGGACGTGTACGGCTTCACCCCGAGCCGTTCCGGAAAGAGATCCGGAACGGCGGCTTACCTGGTTCCCCCGCTCCTGCCGCGCGCGTCGATAGTCGGGTGCGGTTCCCGGGCGGCGGCAGGATTCGGCGGTCCACCCGGATTGGTCGCGAAGGTAATCGAGTGGACCCGCACCCAACAAGCCACGAATTCCCTGACGCAATCACAGATATGAGGCGGCGACGGAATTCCCGTCACCCTGCGTCCATTCCACGCCCCCAACAACCGTCCCGGCATGGGAATTCGGCTTTCGCGATCAGGCACGCACGGTCACCGTATGATCTGGCTCACGGAGCCCGGCCCGATCTCGCCTCCGTCTATGGCAAGTTGACCTCAACCGGAGTAATTCGGACACCCCGGACGAAGCGGAGGAGTACACGTGACCCAGCGAATACCCCAGCCCACACCCCAGCCCGACACCGCGCGGCCCGAACCCGCGCCGGAATTGACCGGAGTGCGCAATTTCCGTGACGTGGGCGGGCTGCCGACCACCGACGGACGAAGGGTCAGGTCGGGACGACTGTTCCGAAGCGGACATCTGGCGCATGCCACCGATACCGACGCAGAGTTCCTCGCGTCGCTCGGCCTCCACACCGTCTTCGACTTCCGCAACGGCGCCGACCACGCCCTGGAGGGCCCCGACGTGGAGCTGCCGGGGGTGCGCAACGTCAACATCCCTCTGACGGACCCCGCCGACGGCAGGGAGTTCTGGACGATGGTCCGCGACGGCGACCTCGACCAGCTCCGCGCCCTCCTGGGCGACGGTAGGGCGGCCGCCCGCATGGCGGGGTCGTACCGCGTCATCATCCGTACCCGTACCGCCGAGCACAGCCGGGTCGTGCACGCGCTCGCCGAGGACAGCGTGCCGGCGCTCATGCACTGCGCGGCGGGCAAGGACCGGGCCGGTCTGTCGATCGCCGTCACGCTGCTGGCCCTCGGCGTCGAGCGCGAGGCCGTCCTGGCGGACTACCTGGAGTCGAACGCCCCGCACAACCGCTACCGGGTGCGCCGCGGCAGCGACGCTCCCGAGGCGCGCTCCCCCGAGGTCATGGAGCTGCTGGCGCCGCTCTTCGACGCGCGGGCCGAGTACCTGGTCGCCGCGTACGAGACCATCGACGAGCAGTGGGGCGGGGTGGAGCGCTACCTGGCCGAGGGCCTCGGGCTCACGCCCGAGACCCTCGCCCGGCTCCGGGACCGGCTGCTCGACTGACGCCGGTGCGGCAGGCCGTCAGCCGGCCCGCCAGTCGACCGCCCAGCCGAGCGACCGCCCAGCCGACCGGCCGGCCAGTCGCTCGGTCGGTCAGCGATGACCGACGGCCTGCCGCACCAGCGTTCTCCCGAAGTCCCACATCAGCGAGCCGCCGCCGTGCGCCTCGTCCATGACCTCCCGGAAGGCTCCGACGAACCGGTCCACGTCCCGCTCGTCCACGATCAGCGGCGGGATGAGCTTGATGACCTCCAGGTGGTCGCCGGAGACCTGCGTGAGGATCCGGTGCGTGCGCAGCAGCGGCACCACGACCATCTGCGCGAACAGCCCCTTGCGGGCCGCCTGGAGCATGGCCCAGCGGCTGCGCAGCCCCAGGGACGACGGCCGGCCGAACTCGATGCCGATCATCAGCCCCCGGCCCCGCACCTCCTTCAGCAGTTCGTACTCGTCCACGAGCGCCGCCAGCCGCCCGCGCAGCAGGTCGCCCATGGCGCGGGCGTTGGCGACGACCTCCTCGTCCTCCATGACCGACAGCACGGCCAGCCCGGCCGCCATCGCCTGCGCGTTGGAGCCGAAGCTCGCGGAGTGCACGAGGACCCGGTCCATGGAGGAATAGACCTTCTTGAAGATCCAGTCCTTGCCCAGGGTCGCCCCGACCGGCACATAGCCGCCCGACAGGGCCTTCGCCACGCACACGAGGTCCGGTTCCACGCCCGGCTCGTGCTGGTACGCGTAGAAATCGCCGGTGCGCCCGAGGCCGGTCTGCACCTCGTCGGCGATCAGCAGCGCCTTGTGCCGGTGCAGCAGTTCCTGCGCGGCGAGCAGGAATCCGGGCGGGGCGGCCAGGACCCCCTTGCCCTGGATCGGCTCGACGACGAAGGCGGCCACGTCCCCGCGCTCCAGCTCCCGTTCCAGGGCGGCGAGGTCCCCGAGCGCGATCCTGGTGTCGGGCAGCAACGGGGCGAAGCCGTCGCGGAAGGAGCCCTCCCCGTTCACCGACAGGGAGCCGGTGGTCAGCCCGTGGAAGGCGTGGTCGCAGTAGAGGATCCTGGGCCGCCCGGTGGCGTACCGGGCGAACTTCAGGGCCGTCTCCACGGCCTCGGTGCCGCTGTTGCCGAAGAAGACCCGGTCCAGGTGCGGGCTGTACGAGAGGAGCTTCTCGGCCAGCAGCCCGGGCAGCGGCTGGCAGTCGAAGCGGGTGAGGTCGGCGAGCTGGGCGTCCAGCACGTCGTGGAGGGCGCGCCGGACCACCGGGTGGTGCCGGCCCAGGCCCATCACTCCGAACCCGGCCAGCATGTCGAGGTAGTCGTTGCCCTCGGCGTCCCAGAAGTGGGCTCCCTCGGCCCGCTCGTAGACCTTGTCGAAGCCGATGGTGCGCAGCATCCGGGGCAGCTGGTGGTTGAGGTGGCGGGTGTGCAGCTCGTAGCGCTCCCCGCCGCGCTCGGCGAGCAGCGCGGTCAGGTCGAAGCCCTTGCCCCGGCCCCCCGGCTCCGCTCCTGCCCCGGTCATGCCGACGTGCCGCGGTTGCCGCCGATCGTCTCGCGGGCCGCCCGCAGGGACTCCTTGAGCGAGCCCATGGTGGCGAGGACGGCGGTCGGCTCGTAGCCGCAGTGCGCCATGCAGTTCGCGCAGCGCGGGTCCTTGCCCCGGCCGTACTTGCTCCAGTCGGTGTCGTTGATCAGTTCCCGGTACGTGGGCACGTAGCCGTCGCTCATCAGATAGCAGGGGCGCTGCCAGCCGAAGAGGGAGTAATTCGGAATGGCCCAGGCCGTGCAGGGGAAATCGGCCTTTCCTTCCAGGAAGTCGAGGAAGAGCGGGGAGTGGTTGAGCCGCCAGCGGCGCCGGTTGCCGCCCGCGAAGGCCTTCTTGAAGAGCTCCCGGGTCTGTTCGACGCCGAGGAAGTGCTCCTGGTCAGGGGCCTTTTCGTAGGCGTAGGCGGGCGAGATCATCATTTCGTCGACCTGGAGGTCGTCATTGAGGTAGTTCAGCACCTCGATGATGGTCTGCGGGGTGTCGGTGTTGAAGAAGGTGGAGTTGGTGGTCACCCGGAAACCGCGCTTCTTCGCTTCCTTGATGGCGGCGACCGCCTCGTCGAAGACGCCCTCCTTCGCCACCGATTCGTCGTGCCGCTCGCGCAGTCCGTCGATGTGCACGGCGAAGGCGAAATAGGGGGACGGGGTGAACTTCTCGATCTTCTTGCGGAGCAGCATCGCGTTGGTGCAGAGGAAGACGTACTTCCTCTTCGCCACCAGCTGCCGCACGATCTCGTGGATCTGGGGGTGCATCAGGGGCTCGCCGCCCGCGATGGACACCATCGGCGCACCGGACTCCAGTACGGCGCCGACGGCCTGGGCCACCGGCATGCGCTGCTTGAGCACTCCGGCCGGGTGCTGGATCTTCCCGCAGCCTTCACAGGCGAGGTTGCAGGCGTAGAGCGGTTCCAGCTCGACGATCAACGGGAACTTCTCCCGCTTGCGGAGCTTCTGTTCGAGAAGATACGTCCCGACCCTGATGGTCTGGCGCAGCGGCATGGCCATCTGGCTCACCTCCTGGGGAGCAGCAAAGAACGGTGCCATTCATAAAACGCGGGCAGTACGGCACGCAGTACACGGAAGGCCGATATTCCACCGCGGACAGTGCCGATACGGACGAGCTCGTGCTCAGGAGCGTCCACGATCACCCGGACGGCCGCAACAGGGCGTCCGGCTCCCGCTGGAGAGGGGCCGTCGCGGGTGGCGCCCCACAGGGTGGCCGCGGACTCCATGTCCACCGCGACGGCGCCGGTGGCGCGCAGCTGTGCGCGTCCCTGGCCGCGCACGACGTGGTCGGATCCGGTCAGTACGCCGGTGTGCACGGTCCGGCCCGGGGCGGCGCGGGCCAGTGCCTCGGCGAGCAGGGCGGTGCCGGTGCACGTGACGGTCCCGTGCGGGTCCCGGGTCTCGTCGGCGACGACGAGGTCGCCGGGGTGCATGCCGGGGACCAGTCCGGCGCAGAATCCGGTCGCGAGGACGGCGGCCCGCGCCATCCCGGGCCGTTCCAGTGCCCGGGTGACGGCCCGTTCGGCCGCGCGGGGGCCCATGCCGGTGCGCAGCACGACGCCGGCCTCGCTCACGCCCCGCCCCGCGCTGCGCAGGGCCGCCTGCTCGATGCGCAGGGCGCAGGCGATCAGCAGCGGTGCCGGCGCCTCGGGAGGGTCGGCGCCGATGGCCATCAGACCTCCTCGGCGAGGACCGTGGCCGAGGCAGGAGCCGCCGTGCCGTGCCTGCCGTCGGGGCCGAAGGGTTCCCCGTAGAGGTAGCGGCCGAGCGCGGTGAGCGGGAAGACCTGCCGGTACAGGTGGTAGTTGATGGAGAAGTCCCAGGGGAAGCCGGTGCCCGTGAAGTACGGCTCGTCCCAGGTGCCGTCGGCGCACTGGGTGTCCACCAGGTAGGCGAGGCCCCGTTCGACGGCCTTGCCCTCGCGCTCCCCCGCCGACAGCAGGGCCATCAGCGCCCACGCGGTCTGCGAAGCGGTGGAGGCGCCCTTCCCCGCCCAGGAGCGGTCCTGGTAGGACCGCTGGTCCTCGCCCCATCCGCCGTCGTCGTTCTGTACGGATTCCAGCCAGCGCACGGCCCGCCGGATCGCGGGGTGGGACGGGGCCGTCCCGGCTGCGGTGAGGGCCGGGATCACCGAGCCCGTCCCGTACACATAGTTGGTGCCCCAGCGGCCGAACCAGCCGCCGTCGGGCTCCTGTTCGGCGAGCAGCCAGGCGAGGCCGCGCCGGGTGCGGGGGTCGGCGGCCTTTCCCTCGACCGCGAGCATCTCCACCACGTGGGCGGTGACGTCGGCCGAGGGCGGGTCGATGACCTCGCCGAAGTCGCAGAAGGGCAGCCGGTTCGGCAGGGTGCTGGTGTTGTCGGCGTCGAAGGCACCCCAGGCGCCGTTCTTCGACTGCATACCGAGGTTCCAAGCCACTCCGCGGGCGATGGCGGCCTCGACCCGCGCCGGCTCGGGGTGCCTGATCCGGCGCAGGGCCAGGACCACCTCGGCGGTGTCGTCGATGTCGGGGTAGTTGTCGTTGTGGAACTCGAACGCCCAGCCCCCGGGGGCCAGTTGCGGCCTGCGCACGGCCCAGTCGCCGGTGCGCCGGATCTCCTCCTCGAGCATCCAGTCGGCGGCCTTGACCAGCGCCGGGTGGTCGGGCGGCAGGCCCGCGTCGGCCAGGGCGATGGCGGCGAGGCAGGTGTCCCAGACCGGGGACTGGCAGGCTTCGATCATCCGCGCGCCGTCCTCGCGCCACACGGCGAACCGGTCGAGGGACTCCAGCCCGGCCCGCATCACCGGATGATTCAGGTCGTAGCCGAGCAGGTGCAGGGCGATGACGGAGTACACGGCGGGTGGCTGGATCCCTCCCCAGCAGCCGTCGTTCTCCTGGCGCTCGACGATCCAGCGTCCGGCGGTGGCCATCGCCGCCTTGCGCAGCTTGCGCGGGGCGATGCGCCGGTAGACGCGCAGGCCCTTGTCCATCCGCTGGAAGATCCCGTCCCAACTGACGGCCGGGGCCAGCGGCTTGACCGGGTTCGGGTTGCGCGCGTCGGTGTGCAGCTCGTCGAGCGCGAAGGGGGCCGGGCGGACCGGCCGCAGCGCGGAGACGACGGTCAGCGGGACGATGGTCTGGCGGGCCCAGCAGCCGAAGTCGTAGATGTTGAGCGGCACCCAGGGCGGCAGGAACACCAGCTCGGGCGGGAGTTCGGGCAGGTGGTCCCAGTTCCACCAGCCGAAGAGGGCCAGCCAGATCCGGGTGAAGACCCGGGCGGCGGCGATCCCCCCGTGCGCCCGGATCCACGCCGAGGCGCGGGCCATGTGCGGGGCGTCGGGCGGGTCACCGGCCAGGCGCAGGGCGACGTACGCCTCGACGGTGGCGGAGAGTTCGGGCGGTCCGCCGTGAAAGGTCGCCCAGGTGCCGTCGTCCCGCTGCTCGCCCCGGATGAACAGGGCGGCGGCCTGTGTGGTGGCCTCGTCCCGGATGCCGAGGAACTGCCGCAGCAGCAGGTCCTCGGCGTCCATGGTGACGTTGGTTTCGAGGTCACCCTTCCACCAGCCCTCGGGGTCCTGGCGGTCCAGGAGGTTGCGGGTGGCGCGGGCGGTGGCGTCCTGGACTCCCCGCAGGAGGTCCGGTGTACCGGCCGGCCGGCGTGCGGGCCCCGCGCCGGGAGCACCGCCGCTGTCGGTCGTCGCTGTCATGGCTTCCCCTTCGAACAGTGTCCTCTGCTGTGCTGGGGTGTGCCGTCGGCGGGGGGGGCGCCGGGGGGGGGGGGGCCGGGCCGCGCCGCGCCAGGGTAATGGGCCCATATGTGT
>NZ_JBSFTP010000041.1:0-61185 GCF_053591315.1 Streptomyces sp. NPDC003042 | reverse complement strand
TTCGTATGTCCGGGGCGGGACGGTCGGTCAAGAGTGGAGCGCAGCGACATCGCGTAGCGACGCGACGAAGGAGCGCTCTTGAGGGGCCGGCCCGACACGGAGAGACGATGAGACTGACGGGAAACCCCCATACCCTCCCTGATCCCGGATGACTGGACGCTGGTCACCGAAGCCCCCGCCCGCCTCCCCGATCCCGCCAACCGGACCCCCTCACCCCCGCCCTGGCGGGCAGCCCCCGGGCACCCCCGACCCCGCCCCGCCGGAACCCGCAACCCCCCTTCTGGCCCTACGAGGGCAAGCGCGTCGCCGTCCTGAGCACCACGCTGGTCACGGACGACCCGCGTGTCACCGTCTTCCGGTCCCTCGACGAGCTGCTGGCCGGGCTCACCGCGCTGGGCGCCGAGAACGTCTACGTGGACGGCGGCCGGATCATCCAGACCTTCCTCCGCGAAGGCCTGCTGGACGAGCTGACGATCACCACCGCGCCGGTCCTCATAGGTTCGGGCCTGGCCCTCTTCGGGGAGCTCGCCGGCCAGGACGTCGAGCTGACCCTCCAGTCGGCCAAGGCCCTCGCCGGCGGCTTCACGCAGGCGACCTACACCCTCTGACCCCGGCCCGGACCCTAACCTTGGACCCTGACCCCCTACTAGAGGTACTCGCGGGCGAACTCGACCGCCCACTCGACGGCCGCCACCGGGACGCCCGCCGAGTGGGGGTCGACGGCGAGACGGGCGGCCTCCCAGCCCTGGCCGTGCTCGCGGAAGATCGCGAAACGCGCCGTCCCGGGCGTCACCAGGAACTCGATCATCCGGTCATCGCCGCCCGTGCCCACCGTGGTGATCGTCATGTCGCCGACCGTGAAGTCCACCGCTGCTCCCCACTCTCCTCGATGCCGCTCAGGACCAGGCCACCAGCAGGAACACCGCCGCGAAGAGCGCCGCGCCCGCCACCATGACGGTGCCCGCCACGGCCACGATCACCGTGCCGACCCGTTCCGTACCCCGGCGGTAGTCCGCCGGCTTCCATCCGCTCTCGTTCATGCGCCCAGCCTGTACGCCGGACCGGGCCCGCACATGAGCGCCCGTACTCAGGCCACGTACTCAGACCTCAGACCTCAGACCTCGGAACTCACACCACGACCCCACCACGACCCCACACCACGGCCTCATTTCCCCGAGGTGACGAGCGCAACATCCCGGCTCGCCGGCCCTTCCGCATCCACCCGTTCCGCAGGGCGGAACGGAGCCCGGCCCCGGATTCCAAGGGTGGACCGTGCCGCCACCCGACCATCCGTAAAACCGGGACATATCGCTCGCCCGGCTCCCGGCCGAAAGGCGGAAGCGCGCGGGCGCGGAGGCCCGTAAGCTCCCGTCATGCAGGTGATCCAGTCAACGAAACTCGCCAATGTCTGCTACGAGATCCGCGGACCCGTCCTCGAAGAGGCGATGCGGCTCGAAGCGGCAGGTCATCGCATCCTCAAGCTCAACACCGGCAACCCCGCGGCCTTCGGCTTCGACTGCCCGCCTGAGATCCTTGAGGACATGCTCCGCAACCTGGGCAACGCCCACGGCTACGGGGACGCGAAGGGACTGCTGTCGGCGCGCCGCGCGGTGATGCAGCACTACCAGACCAAGGGCATCGAGCTGGACGTCGAGGACATCTACCTCGGCAACGGAGTCTCCGAGCTGATCCAGATGTCCATGCAGGCGCTGCTCGACGACGGCGACGAGGTGCTCGTCCCCGCGCCGGACTACCCGCTGTGGACCGCCTCCGTCTCGCTCGCCGGCGGCACGGCCGTGCACTACCGCTGCGACGAGCAGTCCGACTGGATGCCGGACCTCGGCGACGTCGAGCGCAAGATCACCGACCGCACCCGCGCGATCGTGATCATCAACCCGAACAACCCGACCGGCGCCGTCTACAGCGACGAGGTGCTGCGCGGCCTCACGGACATCGCCCGCCGCCACAAGCTCGTCGTCTGTTCGGACGAGATCTACGACCGGATCCTCTACGACGGCGCCACGCACACCAACACCGCCGCCATTGCGCCGGACCTGCTGACGCTCACCTTCAACGGGCTGTCCAAGAACTACCGCGTCGCCGGCTACCGGGCCGGCTGGATGGCGGTCTGCGGCCCCAAGAAGAACGCCTCGTCGTACATCGAGGGTCTGACGATCCTCGCGAACATGCGCCTGTGCGCGAACATGCCCTCGCAGCACGCCGTGGCGACCGCGCTCGGCGGCCGCCAGTCGATCAACGACCTCGTCCTGCCGGGCGGGCGGATCCTGGAGCAGCGCAACGTCGCCTACGACCTGCTCACCCAGATCCCGGGCGTCACCTGCGTGAAGCCCATGGGCGCGCTCTACGCCTTCCCGAGGCTGGACCCGTCCGTCTACAAGATCAAGGACGACCGGCAGATGGTCCTGGACCTGCTCCGGGCCGAGAAGATCATGGTCGTGCACGGTACGGGCTTCAACTGGCCCGAGCCGGACCACTTCCGGATCGTGACGCTGCCCAATGCCAAGGATCTGGCCGACGCGGTGATCCGGATCGGCGCGTTCCTGGACGGATACAGCCAGCCCTAGCGGGACTCCGGCGGCACACCGTCAGGATTCAGCTCAACTTTAGAACGGATCCAATGTAGGATGGTCTCCTGACCCACGCAGGAGGCCTCCTCATGTACGAGCCGATCCGCGCCAAGTCGGTCGTCCACCGCATGGGCGGCAACCGCGCCGACTATCCGCACAGCAGCCGCACCGAAGCACTCGACACGCAGCTCGCCGGGCACCTCGCCGCGCTGCTCGCCGTCACCGACGAGCTCGGGCTCGACGAGAGCGCCGAGCGCATCGCCGACCACGTGACGCGGCTGCGCGGGTCCCGGCCCGCGCGTGCGCCGCACGCTCCGGCCGGCGACACCGCCGCGCTGCACCGGCGGGCCCACGACCTCGCCGCCCGCGCCCTGCTCGTCGCCGCGTCCCGCGCCGACACCACCGCCGCGATCCTCGCCGCCGAGCGCATGGACGCACACGCCGCCGCCCTCGACTCCGTCGACCTGGCCGGCGCCCACTGACGGCCCCGGTCCGGGGCCGCGGAGGCTCCGGACCGGGTGCCACTAGCCCTGCGGGCACGCTTCGGCGTGTACCGCGGCCCCGGCGGGCCGCTTCGGGGGCTCCGCCCCCGGGCCCCCGCGCCTCAAACCCCCCCAGACTCCGTCCGGGGATACCCCCTGGCGGGGCTGAAATGATGCGCCTCAATCGCCGGCGGGGCTCGGATCGTTGTCCGGTGTGAAGTCCGCCGCCGCCACGCCGCACCAAGGGGTCGTTGCCGCCGGCCAGACCGGGCCGAGGGCCTCGGCGCGTTCCGTCGCGCCCGGGGAGACGCCCGGGATCTTGACCAGGGCCTGGGACGACCGGCCGCCCGGGGACGCCTCCGCACGGTCGCGGAACTCCACGGTGACGACGTAGGCCCCCGGGCCCTGGGGGCGGCCCGTCGCCTCGACCACGCCCACCACCCGCCGGCTGGCCGGATCGATTCGGCACGCGGTGATCCGTACGTCCCACACCTCCGGCCTCGGCGGCGGCCCGTCCGCCTCCTCGCCGCTGGCCCATACGTAGAGCCCCAGCGGGGCGAACACCAGCAGACCGGCCAGCCCCACCAGGGCCACCAGCCAGCCCTGCCACTTCAACGCGCTCACGCCCATGGCACGATCCTCCCGGGCCCCCGCCCTGCCCACCAGCACCCACGGGCCCACACAGCATTTCGAAGTGGGACCGCCCGGACACCTGACGTTCACTCAATCCGGCGCGGAATGTGGGTTTCCGCGAGCACGCTGCACCCGTGAGACGCATCCTGGGAATCGCTCTGGCGGTCCTCCTGATCGGCGGCGTGATCGCCGTCGTCATCGGGGGACAAGGACCAGAGGGCACGGCAACGAAGACCGTGCGTGGCGTCATCGGATCGGAGAAGTCGGACTTCTTCCGCGACCCTGACGTCGTCAAAGCCCTTGCCGCCAAGGGCTACACCGTGAAGGCGGAGACGTCGGGCTCCTGGGCCATGGACCAACTGGACCTGAAGCAGTTCGACTTCGCCTTCCCCAGCAGCAGTGAGCCCGCCAAGGAGATCGAGGCCGCGGCCGGGGTCAAGGGAGCGCAGACCGCCAAGCCGTTCTTCTCCCCGCTCGTGGTCATCGCCCGCCCCAACGCGGCCGGGGTCCTCGCCGACGGCGGGCTCGTGAAGATGTCCGGAAAGAACTCCGGCACCCTCATGATGGGCCCCTACCTGAAGGCGGCCGGCGAGGACCGGACCTGGCAGCAGCTTCCCGGCTCCGCCGCCTACGCCGAGCTGACCGGCACGGTGTTCATCAAGACCACCGACCCGGCCACCTCCAACTCCGGGGCGCTGTTCGTCGCGGCCACCTCCAACGTCGCCAACAACAACAGCGTGGTCGCCGACGACGCCGGCATCGACCGTACGGCGCCCCTCCTGCGCAAGCTCATCTCGGTCCAGGGCGCCCTGGAGCAGAGCACCGACGACCCCTTCCGGGCGTTCATCAGCGGCAGCGGCGAACCGCTGATCCTGGCCTACGAGTCCCAGGTGGCCTCGCTCCTGCTGCAGAAGCAGGCGACCGGGGAGGCCGGCGACATGGTGGTCCTCTACCCGGACACCACCGTCAACTCCCCGCACACCTTCGTACCGCTCAGCGAGCAGGCCAGGGAGCTGGGCACCCTCCTCGCCACCGATTCCGAGCTGCGCGAGCTGGCCGTACGCCACGGTTTCCGCCCGCAGGACGGCGTCACCGAGTTCACCACCGCGACCGCGCCCCACTCCGGCTACCTCAACCCGGGGCTGACCGGCATCCGGCAGGTCGGCGCACCGACCGTCAAGGTCCTGATGGCGCTGGCCGCCCGCGCCAAGGGCCAGGACCAGAGCCAGGGCCAGGGCCAGGGACAGAGCCAAGGAGGCACTCCATGACACTGACACCGCCCGAGGAGAGCCCGCTCGTCCTCACCGCGCCCGAGCCCGTCGCCCCCGTCCGCCGGGAGCAGGCCGCCGGCCTCGTCCCGCTCCAGGACGGCGTACACGACGAGATGGCCCGCCGCGCCGGGGAGTACGTCGGTTCGCTCGCCGGGATCGACGCCCGCTCGCCCGAGTTCGCCACCAAGATCGGCGAGATCGCCGGACTCGGCTCCGCCGACATCCGCAGCGCCGCCCAGCAGTCGAACCGGATGCTGGAGCGGGCCGTACGCTCCCTCGGCTCCGGCGAGGGCGGCGACGCCCGGGCCCGGGTCGCCGGCTCGCTCGTCGAACTGCGCCGCACCGTCGAGGACCTCGACCCGCGGGACGCGCCCGCCAAGGGGGCCCGCAGGCTGCTCGCGAAACTGCCGGGCGGCAACAGGTTCCGCGACCACGTCGCCAAGTACGCCTCCTCGCAGGCCACCCTCAACAGGATCGTCGGCGCGCTGCGCAGCGGCCAGGACGAGCTGCGCCGCGACAACGCGGCGCTGCACACCGAGCGGGCGCGCCTGTGGGAGACCATGGGCAAGCTCCAGGAGTACGCGGTCCTCACGGAGGCATTGGACGCGGCCGTCGAGCAGCGGATCGCCGAGCAGACCGATGGCCCGCGGGCCGACGCGTCGCAGGCCGACGCGCTGCGGGCCGACGTGCTGTTCCCGGTGCGGCAGAAGCACCAGGACCTGCTGACGCAGCTGGCCGTGTGCGCGCAGGGATATCTGGCGATGGACGTGGTCCGGCGCAACAACGACGAGCTGATCAAGGGCGTGGACCGGGCGGCGACGACCACCGTCTCCGCCCTGCGGATCGCGGTGATGCTGGCATCGGCGCTGGACAACCAGCGCAAGGTGGTCGAGCAGGTCAACACCCTGCGCGACACCACGGAGGACCTGATCCGGGGCAATGCGGAGATGCTGGCGACGCAGAGCGGGGAGATCCAGCGGATCGCCGCGGATCCGGCGGTCGGGGCCGAGACGCTGCGGACGGCCTTCGCGCAGATCTACCGGACCCTCGACGCGATCGACACCTTCAAGGTGCGGGCCACCGAGAACATGGCCGTGACGGTGGAGTCCCTGACCGGCGAACTCCGTTCGGCCTCCGCGTACCTGGCCCGTACGCGCACCGCGAGCGCCCTGGAAGGCGGGAACGACCGATGAGCGTGCGGACGGCGCGGATGCGCGGAAACCTGGCGGCGGCGGTGGCGCTCGCCGCGACCCTGCTCGGGGCCTCGGCCTGCACCACCGGCGAGGACCGCTCGGCGGGCCCCGGGGGCTCCTCCGGCGGGCAGGAGAAGCCGGCGTACAAGGAGGGCCGGCTGCGGGTGCTGGCCTCCAGCGAGCTCTCCGACATGGAGCCGGTCCTGAAGGCCGCGAAGGCCGCCACCGGAGTGGGCGTCGATTTCACCTGGTCCGGGACCCTGGACGCGGTCGAGCAGGTCGCCTCGGGGAAGGCCGACGGGGCGTACGACGCGATCTGGCTCTCCTCCAACGACTATCTGCGGCTGCGGCCCGAGGCGGCCGCCAAGCTCGCCAACGAGACCCGCGTGATGTCCTCGCCGGTCGCCATCGGGGTCAAGCCGGAAGCGCTGGCCCGGCTGGGCTGGAAGCCGCAGGAGGTGACGTGGTCGGCGGTCGAGGAGGCCGTCGCCGCCGGGAAGCTGACGTACGGGATGACCGACCCGGTGCGCTCCAACTCCGGTTTCTCCGCGCTGGTGTCGGTGGCCTCCGGCCTGTCGGGGGCGCAGGCGGCGCTGACCGACGCCGATGTGCGCACGGCGCAGCCGAGGCTGAAGGGGTTCTTCGCCGGGCAGAAGCTGACGTCGGGCTCCTCCGGCTGGCTCGCTGCGGCGTACGCCAAGCGCGACGACGTGGACGCGATGGTGAACTACGAGTCGGTGCTGATGGCCATGAACGACCGGGCGAAGGCTCCGCTGACGGTGATCCGCCCGCGCGACGGAGTGGTCACGGCGCACTACCCGCTGACGCTGCTGACCTCGGCTCCGGCCGGGGCGCGCGAGTCGGGCCGGATCCTGACGGAGTACCTGCGGGGCGCCGGCGCGCAGAAGGAGATCACCGAGAAGACGTTCCGGCGCCCGGTGGCGGCCGGGGTGGCGCCGGCGGCCGGGCTGGACGTTTCGGTGCGCCGCGAGCTGCCCTTCCCGGGCTCGCGGTCGGTCGCGGACGGGCTGCTGGCCTCGTACGAGAACGAACTGCGTCGGCCCTCCCGCACGGTGTACGTACTGGACACCTCCGGTTCGATGGCGGAGGGTGACCGGATCGGGCGGCTGAAGTCGGCGCTCAACGACCTGACGGGGACGGCTGGTTCGGGAACCGGTCAGCGGTTTCGGGACCGCGAGGAGGTGACGCTGCTGCCCTTCGGTGACAAGGTGAAGAAGGTGCTGACGCACGTCGTCGAGCCGGGCGATCCGGGGCCTGCCCTGGAGGGGATCCGGAGTGATGTGAAGTCCTTCCGGCCGGAGGGTGGCACGGCCGTGTACGGCAGCCTGAAGGCGGCGTACCAGCACCTGGGGAAGGGGAACGCCGACGCGTTCACCTCGATCGTACTGATGACGGACGGGCAGAGCGGCGACCAGGTGCGGGACTTCGACTCCTTCTACGCCGGACTGCCGGAAGGGCAGAAGCACACGCCGGTCTTCGCGGTGCTGTTCGGCGACTCGGACCGCAAGGAACTCACCCACATCACGGAGCTGACCGGCGGCCGGCTCTTCGACGCGACCGACGGGAACGGCTCGCTGGACGGGGCATTCGAGGAGATCCGTGGCTACCAATAGGGCGCCGGGGCGGGCGCCGGCCGCCCGCGCCCTGGCCTACCTGGAGTCGAAGAAGAACCTGGCCGGCAGCGCCTGCGGCGTGGCCGGGCTGGGCCTGACCCTGGCCGGTGTGGCGGGCGCGTACTGGCCGGTGGTGATCGCGGGCCTGTACGGGGCGGGTGCGCTGATCGCCCCGCCGGAGCGGGTGCCCCCGCCGCCTCCGCCGCCGCCCGCCGAGCAGTTGGGCGTACTGCGGGAGAACCTGGGCGGGCTCAAGGAGTACCTGGCCGGGGTGGAGCTGCCCGCGGCGGCCGTGGGCAAGCTGTCCGAGCTGATGGAGCTGTACGCGGCGCTGCTGGATCCGGGGTGGGTGGCGGACGTACTGGCCACCGAGCCGGAGGCCGTGCACGTGCTGGACCGGGCGATCCGACTGGACGTGCCGGAGTGCGTGGACACGTACAGCCGTACGCGGTGGTGGACGCGGCTCACGCCGGGCGGCCAGTCGCCCGAGCGGCACCTGGAGCGGCAGTTGGCGGTCCTGTCCCAGGAGGCGGAACACGTGACGGCGGGCCTGCGCGAGGTGGAGGCCCGCCGTCAGCAGACGCACACCACCTACCTGGAGGACCGGGGCCGCTCCTGATGGTCCAGCCGGTCCTGATGGTCCAGCCGGGCGGAATGGTCCTGCCGGTCCTCACGGTCCTGCCGGGCGTGATGGTCCTGCCGGTCCTCATGGTCCTGATGGTCCCGACCCGCCCTGATCAGCAGGAAGGCCGGTACGAGCATCAGGATCATCGGCGTGGGTTCCATGATGACCGCCCCTACGAGCCCCCAGGCGCCGAGCGTCCAGCCGACGAACGGCGGCACGGTGACGCCGCGCCGCGCCAGGCCGAGGACGAGCGCCCCGAGCACCATCAACGGGACGGCGAAGCTGCCGAACGAGGCCCAGAAGGCGCCGGCCGCGCCGCCGGGGTGGATGAACTCCTCGCGCGGCAGGTTCCACAGTCCGCCGGTGAACCAGTCGTCGAAGTACTGCGTGTTCTGCGCTCCCAGCACCACCAGATGCAGCGTTCCCAGGAACAGCAGGATGCGTCCAGCCCAGCGTGTCACGACACGCCCCCTTACGAGACCGATAGTTCCGAAACTCTCAGTACCGTAATATAGCCGCATGGCACGCCCCAGAGATACCCGCGTCGACGAGGCGATTTTGAGCGCCACCCGCGAACTGCTGGCGGAGGCCGGATACGCCGGGCTCACCATGGACGCCGTGGCCGAGCGCGCGCGGATCGGGAAAGCCGCGATCTACCGGCGCCACGCCACCAAACAGGAGATGGTCTTCGCGGCGGCCGTGCATGGCACCGACCTGCCCGACCCTCCCGACACCGGCACCCTCCTCGGGGACCTGACCGCCCTGGTCCAGGAGATCGTGGACCACCTGACCAACCCGGCCGCGGCCGCCGCGATCCCCGGGCTGATGGGTGACCTGCGCGGCTCACCGGAGCTGGCCGCCCGCTTCCACGACGTCCTCGTCTCGCGCCAGCAGCTGGGCATCGGGCACCTCCTCGACCGGGCGGTCGCGCGGGGGGAGCTGCGTACGGCGCCGGATGTGGCCCTGGTGCACGCCTTGGTGTCCGGGCCGGTCTTCGCGGTGATCTACGTACAGAACCGCTCGACGGAAGGGCTGCCCGAGCAGCTGGGCGCGGTGATCCACTCGGCGCTGACCGCCGCCGCGTCACGGAACGCGTAACAGCGGGCCTCCGCGCAAGCAGAGGCCCGCTGTCAGCAGACGCACACGACCCTGTTGAGGCCGCTGAGGAATCCTTGGTCGGGAACTCCCGCGTCAGTTCACGGGGGTGTGGGTTCAGCCCAGGCGCTCGACCAGCGCGTGGTACTGGTCCCACAGCTCCTTGGGGGTGTGGTCGCCGTAGGTGTTCAGGTGCTCGGGGACCAGGGCGGCCTCCTCGCGCCAGACCTCCTTGTCGACCCTGAGGAGGAAGTCGAGGTCCTCGGCCGGGAGGTCCAGGCCGTCGGTGTCCAGGGACGCGACGGTCGGCAGGATGCCGATGGGGGTCAGGGCGCCCTCGGCGGTGCCTTCGAGGCGCCCGACGATCCACTTCAGGACGCGGCTGTTCTCACCGAAGCCGGGCCACACGAACTTGCCCGCGTCGTTCTTGCGGAACCAGTTCACGTAGTAGATCTTCGGGAGCTTCGACTGGTCCTTGTCTGCGGCCACCTTGACCCAGTGGGCCATGTAGTCGCCCATGTTGTAGCCGCAGAACGGCAGCATGGCGAAGGGGTCGCGGCGCAGCTCGCCGACCTTGCCCTCGGCGGCGGCGGTCTTCTCGGAGGCGATGTTCGAGCCGATGAAGACGCCGTGGTTCCAGTCGAAGGACTCGGTGACCAGCGGCACGGCGGAGGCGCGGCGACCGCCGAAGAGGATCGCGGAGATCGGGACGCCCTTGGGGTCCTCCCACTCGGGGGCGATCGTCGGGCACTGGGAGGCCGGGACGGCGAAGCGGGCGTTGGGGTGGGCGGCCGGCGTCCCGCTCTGCGGGGTCCAGTCGTTGCCCTTCCAGTCGGTGAGGTGGGCGGGCGCCTCCTGGGTCATGCCCTCCCACCACACGTCGCCGTCGTCGGTGAGCGCGACGTTGGTGAAGACGGTGTTGGCGTACATCGTCTTCATGGCGTTGGCGTTGGTGTGCTCGCCGGTGCCGGGGGCCACGCCGAAGAAGCCGGCCTCGGGGTTGATCGCGTAGAGGCGGCCGTCCTCGCCGAAGCGCATCCAGGCGATGTCGTCGCCGACGGTCTCGACGGTCCAGCCGGGGATCGTGGGCTCCAGCATGGCCAGGTTCGTCTTGCCGCAGGCGCTCGGGAAGGCGGCGGCGATGTACTTCGCCTCACCCTCGCCCTGCGGCGGGGTGAGCTTGAGGATCAGCATGTGCTCGGCGAGCCAGCCCTCGTCGCGGGCCATGACGGACGCGATGCGCAGGGCGTAGCACTTCTTGCCGAGCAGGGCGTTGCCGCCGTAGCCGGAACCGTAGGACCAGATCTCGCGGGACTCCGGGAAGTGCGAGATGTACTTGGTGGTGTTGCACGGCCACGGGACGTCGGCCTGGCCCTCGGCGAGCGGAGCGCCGAGGGTGTGGACGGCCTTGACGAAGAAGCCGTCGGTGCCGAGTTCGTCGAGGACGGCCTTGCCCATGCGGGTCATGGTGCGCATGGCGACCGCGACGTAGGCGGAGTCGGTGATCTCGACGCCGATCGCGGAGAGCTCGGAGCCGAGGGGGCCCATGCAGAAGGGGACGACGTACATCGTCCGGCCCTTCATCGAGCCGCGGAAGATGCCGTCCTGGCCCGAGAAGACGGCCTTCATCTCGGCCGGGGCCTTCCAGTGGTTCGTCGGGCCCGCGTCCTCCTCCCTCTCGGAGCAGATGAAGGTCCGGTCCTCGACGCGCGCGACGTCGGAGGGGTCGGAGGCGGCGTAGTACGAGTTCGGGCGCTTCGCCTCGTCCAGCTTCTTGAACGTGCCCTTCTCGACGAGCTCCTCGCACAGCCGCTCGTACTCGGCCTCGGAGCCGTCGCACCAGACGACGCGGTCCGGCTGCGTGAGGGCTGCGATCTCGTCCACCCAGGAGATCAGCTCCTGGTGGGTCGTCGGCAGGGTGGTGGGAGCCTTGTCGTTCCCGGTGAGCACAGCGTCGCGCGCCACGATTGCTCCTTGTTGAGGGGTTTGTTTGGTGTATGCCCCGTGGGGGCTGCGACCCGGACGCTTCGCGCTCCGCTCATCCGGTGCCGACCGCACTCATCTGATCATCCGGTGCGTGTGCGCATATGTCCAGAGGGCCTCTCACGTGAGCATTGCCACGTCCGTCAATCTTCCGTAAAGAGGACTAACGGAAACCTACGGACCCGTAGATAGCATGTCGGTCATGACTTCTGACGCCGCCGCCGTACCGGCTGCTCCGGAGGCCAAGCCGCTGATGCGCGGCTGGCTGCACACCGGAATGTTCCCCGCCGTGGTGGTCGCGGGCCTGGTGCTGATGACATTCACCCACTCGACCAGGGCGCGGGTCGCCTGCGGGGTGTACATCCTCACCGCCTGCCTGCTCTTCGGCGTCAGCGCCGTCTACCACCGCGGCACCTGGGGACCGCGCGGCGAGGCCATCCTGCGGCGGCTCGACCACGCGAACATCTTCCTGATCATCGCGGGCACCTACACCCCCCTGACGGTCCTGCTGCTCCCCGACTCCACCGGGCGGACCCTGCTGTGGGCGGTGTGGATAGCGGCCGCGGCCGGCATCGCCTTCCGCGTCTTCTGGGTCGGCGCCCCGCGCTGGCTCTACACCCCCTGCTACATCGCCATGGGCTGGGCCGCCGTCTTCTTCCTGCCCGACTTCATGCGCACCGGCGGCATCGCCGTGCTGGTGCTCGTGATCGTCGGCGGTCTGCTCTACAGCGTGGGAGGGGTCATCTACGGAATGAAGCGACCCGACCCCTCCCCGCGCTTCTTCGGCTTCCACGAGGTCTTCCACTCCCTGACGCTCGCCGCCTTCGTGGCGCACTACGTCGGCATCTCGCTCGCCGCCTACTCGCACTGACGAAACGGGGAGGGGGGTACGGCCGCAGCCACGGCCGTACCCCCCTCCCCGTCTTTCTTCAGCAGGTGTAGCCGTCGCCGTCCGGGTCCAGACGGAGGGGGTCGCTGCCGTTGACCTTCATGCGCTTCGGGTACTGGTGGGCGGCCAGCCAGTCGCAGCGGGCTTTGGTGGTCTTCTTCACCTCCGCCGGGAAGTTCGTCGGTACGCAGAGGCTCGCCGAGCCGTAGTGGCGGTCGCAGCCGGCCACCGTGGGGGCGACCGGGGCCGAGTCCCGCGGCGCCGGATTCCGCTTCGGGGCGGCGAGCTCGTTCGCGAAGGTGTGCTCGTGCGCGGCCGGCTGCTCCTGGGCGGCGGCGAGCGCCGGGGCTCCGCCGAGGTGGATCCAGGTCGCGAGCGACGGGATGCCGTTCGCGTCGACCCCGAAGAGCATGTACCAGCCGGGCGGCGCCAGGTTCGGGTTGCTGGTGACGTTGAGGTCGATGGTGGTGCCGTTGACCACCGTCATCGGCAGGTCCACGAAGCGCTGGTTGGGGTCGGAGGAGTGGGTGACCGCCGCCGGGCGGATCAGTTCCGCCTTGGCGATCGGCCGGTTGACGGTGATCCGCTGCGTGTCGCCGTACACCCACCGCGTGTCGAGCACCGAAGTGAGCTGCGGGCGCGCGCCCTTGAAGAGGTAGGGCGGGCTGTAGATCGACACCGCGTGGTTGTACGTGCCGTTGCCGGGGTTGTCGCCGACCGACATGACCCGGCCGTCGGGCAGCAGGAACGATCCGGAGTGGTACGTACGCGGGATCGGGTCGGCCGCGAGGCCCGCCTGGTACGTGTTGCTGACGGGGTCGAAGAGGGAGGCCTCGAAGACCGGGTCGGCGCGGTCGTGCAGGGCGCCGCCGGTCTCCAGCACCTTCCCGTCGGGCAGCAGCACGGCCGAGACGTACATCTTGCCCTCGGCGCCGGTCTGCGGGCGTTTGCCCGCGCCCTGGTCGACCAGGCCCTGCGGGAGGTCGGGTCCGGCCGTGTAGGCGGGGCTCGGCTGCTTCAGGTCGATGATGTCGGTGAGCCGGTGCGCCGCCGGGTTGGACTCGTTGTTGCCGCCGCCGACGGTGAGGACCCGCTGGTCCTGGGCGGGGGGCAGCAGCACGCTCGCCGACTCGTCGCGCTCGTCCTTCTTGCGCAGGCCGGGCACGTCGGTGATGGTGTTGGCGTCGTAGTCGTAGACGGACGCGCCGGTGCCGGGCGTGCCGTTGCCGAAGGTGTGGCTGCCGGAGTAGAAGAGCCGGCCGTCCTGCATGAGGATCATCGAGGGGTAGAGGCCCCAGTACGACCAGGTCTGGTTGACCTGGTTCATCGGCAGCCAGGCGCCCTGCGCCGCCGAGAACTTCTCCGCGGTGACGTTGCCGGTGGAGTCCTCCTTCAGCCCGCCGAAGGAGATGACGTCGCCGTTGCCGAGGACGGTGGCCGACGGATACCAGTGCCCGCCGTTCATGTCGTTGGTCTTCGTGTACTTCTCGGTGGCCGGGTCGAAGATGTACGAGTCCTTCAGGCCCTGGTAGCCGACCGTGCCGTCGGCGGACGGATAGCCCTTGTTGCCGCTCATGACCAGCACCCGGCCGTCGGCCAGCTGCACATGACCGGAGCAGAACATGTCCACGGGCGTCGGGATCGTCTTGAAGCTGCCGCCGGCGGGGTCGTAGACGGCGGAGGTGAAGGTGCCCGCGTTGAACTGGGCGATGTCGTTGCCCGAGCCCGCGATCAGCAGCACCTTGCTGTTCTTCAGGACGACGGCGTGCATCGAGCGGACCGGGTTCTGGGCGGGTATGACCTGCCACTTTCCCTTGGCGCACTCCTCGGCGGTTCCCGTGCAGGTGGGCTGCGGCGGGAGCGCCCCCACTTCCTCCAGCGCGTAGTCGTCGCTGGTGACGGTGCCCACCCCGTACACCGACAGGCCCCACGCGATCTTGTCGGTGTTGGGCGGGACGGCGGGCGTACGGACCTCCGTACGCGCCCACGCGGCGCTGACCGGCGGATTCTGCAGGTCGGTCCAGTACTGCCAGCCCGCCGTGGTGTCGTGGCGGAAGACGGTCACCGACACGTCGGGGGTGTTCGACTTGTACCAGGCGGACAGGTCGTACTGCTTGCCCGGTACGACGGTCGGGGCGCAGGAGGCCGTCTCGGTGACCAGGGCCTTGCGGTCGCCGTCGACCCGGCGGGTGAGGGAGACCTTCATGGCCTTGGTGCCGCTGTGCGCGTCGGGGACGGTGGCGAAGGTGAAGTCGTTGTCGCCCCAGCCGGACTTGGACCAGCAGGACGGCATGTCGGAGCCGGCGGCGCCGGCGGTCTCGAAACCGGGATTGGTGAGCAGGTTGGGCGGTCCGGCCGTGGCCTGCTGCGGTGCGGTGAACAGCAGGCCGGCGGTCATCGCCCCGACGGCCAGCAGGGCGGCCCGGCGCCCTGTCCTCCGTCGGATGGTCCTTCGCATACGGGGGTCCTTTCGGTGCGGCTCAACTCCTGGCGGTGGGCGCCGCGCGGGATCCGTGCGGCAGGTAGACGAGGGTCTCGGTCGCGACGAAGCGCAGGACGAAGGTGGTGACCAGCGCGAGGGCCGTGGCGGGCAGTACGTCCAGGCCGAGCTTGCCGACGAACAGCGCGATGAGCGGGATGCGCAGCAGCAGATCGGCGTTGGCGAGCAGCGCGAAGCGGCCGAGGCGGTCCGCCCAGTGGCGGTGGCGGCGGCGGTCGCGGAAGAGGAGGGTCTCGATGAGGAGGAAGTTCCACAGCACCCCGGCCTGGTTGGCGAGGACCTCGGCGGGGAGGTAGTGCATTCCGGCGTGGGTGAGCAGCCAGAGCGCGAGCAGGTTGGGGACGAACCCGGTGAGCCCGATGAGGCCGAAGCCGATGAGCCGGGCGAGCCGGGTCGCCGAGCGCAGGGCGGCCAGGTGGGTGAGGAAGCGCAGCCCCTCGCGGGCCGTGGACTTCGACTCGCCCGCGTACCGGTCCTGGAAGACGAAGGGCACCTCGGCGACGCGCGCCGGGCGGCAGCGGACGGTCAGCTCCAGAAGGATCTTGTAGCCGAGGGGCCTCAGGGCCTCGGCCGTCACCGCCGAGCGGCGCATCGCGAAGAAGCCGCTCATGGGGTCGCTGATGCCGCGCAGGGCGCGCGGGAAGAGCCCCTTGGCCAGCCAGGTCGCGCCGCGGGAGGCGACGACCCGGTAGTTCCCGGCGAGCCCGGCCCTGCTGCCGCCGGGAAGGTAGCGGGAGGCGACGACGAGGTCCGCGCCGGTGCGTGTCCCCTCTGCGACGAGTGCGGGGACCAGGTGCGGCGGGTGCTGGAGGTCGGCGTCCATGACGACGATCCACTCGGACGCGGCCCTCCTCGCCGACGAACAGCGCACCCCTTCGACGACCGCCCCGCCGAGGCCGCCGTCCGCGCTCTCACGGTGCAGGACGGTCACCGGGAAGGGGCAGCCGGCGGCCGCCTTCTCGATCACGGCCGGGGTGTCGTCGGTGGAGTCGTCGACGAACAGCACCTCGACGGGCAGCCGGGCGGGCAGGGAGCCGGTGAGCCGGACCAGCAGCTCCCCCACGTTCCCCGCCTCGTTGAAGGTGGGGATGATCAGGGTGACACTGCCGGACCCCGGGGCCGGCGCGGGGGCGGCCTCCGGATCGTCCAGGGCATGCGGAGGCCACTGGTCCTCGCTCATCGTGGTTCAGCTCCCACTCTCGCGGTCGGTGCGTCGGATCTCGATGCGGTCCTCGCCCGTCCCGAAGACGGCCACCGCGGTCGAATGCTCCAGTGCAGCCTTCACGTTGGGCAGGTTCGCCGCATCGCGACGCACGGTGGGCGAGGAGACGACGTAGTCGATGTCCCGCCAGCCGCGCGGCAGGGTCTGGGTGACGGCCGGGTCGAGGTCCGCCTTGTAGAACCAGATGGCGCCCCTTCCCGGTTCGAAACCGTGGTGGACGGCGTCCAGCCACAGCGCGTCGTCGACGAGGACGCGCGTCCTCGCCGGGTCGGCGACCTCACTGCCGAGCCAGGCCGCGGCCTGCCGGTAGGGGCCGTTGGCGTCGACGGTCAGCGCGGTGCGGTTGCCGTCGTACCAGCGCGGCAGGACGTACACGGCGGCGGCCACGGCGAGTACGCCGACCAGCGCCCGGCGCCCGTGGACCAGCCCCCGCCGCTCCCCCGGCGTACGGCGGCGGCGCAGGACGGCGTGGGTGACGCTCGCCGCGGCGGCGGCGAGGACCAGGGCGAGGAAGGGCAGGGCCTGGATCACGTACATCGCCGGGAGGTAGCCGGAGGGCCGCATCGCGACGAGGGCGAGGATGACGGCGGCCAGCGCCGGTCCGGCGAGCGCGCGGGCGGTGACGGACCAGCGGATGGTGGCCAGCAGCAGCACGGCTCCGGCCAGGCCGCCGAGCGGCAGGACGGTGTCGTAGTACAGCCAGGACCGCAGGACGCCGTGCGAGCCGGAGCCGGGGTCGAGGATGAAGCCGGAGCCGGGGCGGCCCATCTGGTAGGTGATGCCGTCGACGAGGGAGACGTGCCCGGCGCCGGGCAGCAGCTCGCCGTTGAGCAGGGCGAACAGCGGGTACGACAGGCCTATCAGGGTGCAGGCGGTGACGGCTCCGGTGACGGCGAACTTGCGGGTGTCGGGGTGGCTGTGACGCCACATCGTCACCAGCAGCGCCGGGAGCACCACCAGCATCGTCTCCTTGGTCAGGACGGCGGTGGCCGCCGCCAGCCCGGACGCGAAGTGGTGCCACAGGTGGCGGCTGGGGGACGCGGCGAGGCAGAAGGCCAGCAGCATCCACATCACGGCGAGGTTGTCGAGGAAGATCTCCCGCTGGAGCACCACGGACAGCGGGGACAGGCCGAAGAGGCCCATCGCCAGCCCGGCCGCCCAGCGCGGCAGCCACAGCCGGCGCGCGAGGACGTAGATCAGCACGGAACTGGCGGCCGAGACGGCGAGCATCGAGAACCGCATCGGCGCCACGGTCATCGACTCGGGCACGAAGAGGGAGGGCAGGTACGTCAGACCCGCGACCTGTATCCAGCCGAGCGGCGGGTGGTCGTACCAGTACGTGTAGTGCGCCAGGCCGTCGCCCTGCTGGACGGCCCACGCCTGGGCGAGGTAGGTGCCCTCGTCGTCGCTCAGGGTCGGGAAGTTGGTGATGTTCCAGCCCTGGACGAGGACGATCACCAGCAGCAGGACTCCGCAGAGCAGCAGGTCGGGGCGCGAGGAGCGGAACCGGACGAGGGGGCGGGCGGGCGCGGGCGGCCGGACACCGAGGCCGCCGGGGCCGCGCGGGGCGGGGACGGGGGCCGTCGCCGCGGCCGTCTCGGCCGCGGTCGCGGCCTGCGGGTCAGTGGCCGTGGGCGTGGCCGTGGCCGTGGCCGTGGGCAGGGTGGCGGTCACGGGCGGCTGTCCTCTCGGATCGCGGTGGAAGCCGTCGCCCCGGTGAGGTGGGCGCCGGTGTGGCTGGTCAGTTCCCACTCGCCCTGGCCGCGCTGCTCGCGCCAGACCGCGCGGATCGCGGCGCCGGCCAGCATCACCTGGTAGAAGGGGCCGCCGACGACGAGCTTGAGGTAGTGCACGAACCGCACGCGCAGCCCGTACTGGCGGCCGAAGTCGTGCAGGCCGACGATCTCGAAGACGAAGGTCACCATCGCCGTGATCATGGGCAGGAAGGTGATGATCGCGATGCCGACCGGCACGTCGAGGAAGACGGCGACGGCGAAGTTGACCGGGATGATCACCCCGGAGGTCGCCTGCAGGAACGGCGTCATCAGGGTGTAGCGGGCCAGCCAGCGCTGGCCGCGGCCGGGCAGCCGCTGCCAGTCCTTCTTGCGGTAGACCTGGAGGAAGCCCTGGTTCCACCGGGTGCGCTGCTTGAGCAGGCTGATCAGCGAGCCCGGCGTCTCCTCCCGGGTCACCATGTCCGAGTCGTACGCGACGACCACCTTCTTGCCGACCGACGAGAGCCGTACGCCCAGGTCACAGTCCTCGGCGAGGCAGTTCCCGTCCCAGCCGCCGGCCTCGCGCAGCACCTCGGTGCGTACGAAGACGGTGTTGCCGCCGAGCGGGATGAAGCCCTTCTCGGCGTGCAGGTGCAGCCGGGAGCGGAACCAGAAGAAGTACTCCAGGCAGTTGCGCAGGCTGTACCAGCTGGAGTGGAAGTTGATGAGCTGGACGCCGCCCTGCACCACGTCCGCCTCGGTGGCGCGGAAGGCGTGGTCCACGTGGGAGAGCAGCTCCGGGTGGACCTGGTCCTCGGCGTCGAAGACCCCGACGATGTCGCCCCGGCAGTACGGGAGCGCGGTGTTGAGCGCCTTGGGCTTGTTCTTCTTCTCGTGGTGGTCGACGACGACGCGTACGCGGTCCGGCGCCCCGGCGGCGGCGCGCTCGGCCACCGCCGTCGTCTCCGGGTCGTCGTGCCCGACGATCACGATGATCTCGTAATCGCTGTGGCTCGATTCGAGCAGCCGGTCGATCGTGTGCTCCAGGACGGCCTGTTCGTGACGGGCCGGCAGGAGCAGCGAGAAGGCCAGCCGGCCGCCGCCGTCGGGGCGGTCGAAGCGGGTCGAGGCCAGCGTCTCCGGCGTGCGCCACGCGTGCATCTGCCACCACAGCGTGAAGGCGGCCATCCAGAAGAGCGCAAACGAAATGGCAGAAATCAGCACAGGAATGAACACAGAAGTGAACAAACTGTCCCCCACAGACATGCCGCAACCCCAGGCGGCGGTCGGCAAACCCCCGGAGGCGAACAGCGGGCCCCCCGGCCCGCCGCCTCCGCTTCCCCCCTCGCGCGCACCCCCCAGTGCGCCGCGTCTCTGTCAGTGCGCTGTGTCTCCGTCTCGGCGCAGCTCCCGAGGACATGAGACTAGGCAGCGAAAATGAAGCTGAGGCGCCGACCGGATAAAAACCACGTTTCCGAGTTGGTGTGCGACAACCGGAATTGACGGCACTCCGGCCGAATCAGGGACGAACCGCCCCCAACTGCTCCGCCAGCTCGATCGGTTCCGTCGTAGGCCGCGCGCAGACGAAGTGACGGCACACGTACGCCGTCGGAAGGTCGCGCACCAGTGTGCGCTCGGCCAGAAGGGGGAACTCCCCTCCACTGCCGTCCTCCGCACGCGGCAGACCGACCGCCACCACCGCCCCGGGAGCCGTCGCCAGCAACGCCGTCCGGTGCAGAGCAGCCAGCGCCGGATCCTCCGGATGGCCGACGACGGCCACCTCGCGCGGCCCGTCGACGAGCGCCTCGGCCACCGCCAGACCGTGCCCGATGAAGCGCGGAGCGCGCGGCCCGAGCGCGTGTACCACCCCGAGCGCCCGCTCCGCCGCCGTCCGGTGGGCCTCCGAGCCGGTGTGCGCGGCGTACGAGAGCAACGCGCCGGCCGCGGCGGTCCAGCCGGACGGCGCGGCGGTGTCGGTGGGGTCCTGCGGGCGCCGGATCAGCTGCTCGGCGTCGTGCGCGGTGTCGTAGAGGGAACCGTCCTCGGCGGTGAACCGGTCCAGGACCAGGTCGACGAGGAACCCGGCGAACTCCAGCCACACCCCCTCGCCGGTCACGGCCGCCAGCGCCAGGAACCCCTCGGCGACATCGCCGTAGTCCTCCAGCACGCCCGCGTTGGCGCCGACCCGCCCGTCCTTGCTGGTCCGCGCCAGCCGGGCCCGCCCGTCCATATGAACCCGTACGAGCAGATCGGCGGCCTCCGTCGCCCGCTCGATCAGATCCGGCCGCTCGAAGTACGCCCCGCACTCGGCGAGCGCGGCGATGGCCAGCCCGTTCCAGGCGGCGACGACCTTGTCGTCCCGCCCGGGCGCGGGCCGCCCGGCCCGCGCGGCGAGCAGCCGCGCCTTGATGCCGGCGATCCGCGCCTCGTCGGCGACGGGCCCCTCCTGCGGCAGCTGGAGCACGGACTTGTTGTGCTCGAAGGTCCCCTCCTCGGTCACCCCGAAGTACGCGACGGCCAGCTCCCCGTCGGCGTCCCCCAGCACCTCCCGCAGCTCGGCCGGGGTCCAGGCGTAGTACGCCCCCTCGACGTGCTTGCCGCTCAGCGGGTCCTCACTGTCGGCGTCGAGCGCGGAGGCGAAACCGCCGTGCTCGGTACGCAGCTCCCGGACCATGAAGTCGGCGGTCTCCAGGGCGACCCGGCGGGCGAGTTCCGCGAGGTCATCAGCGACTCCGTCGCGGGCGATGGCCCGCCACAGGTGCGCGTACACCCGGCAGAGCAGGGCGTTGTCGTAGAGCATCTTCTCGAAGTGCGGTACGACCCACTCCCGGTCCACGGAGTACCGGGCGAACCCGCCGCCGAGCTGGTCGTAGATCCCGCCCCGGGCCATGGCCTCACAGGTGTCGGCGGCCATCTGGAGCGCACCCTCCGACCCGGTGCGGGCGTGGTGGCGCAGCAGGAACTCCAGCACCATGGACGGCGGGAACTTCGGCGCCCCGCCGAATCCGCCGCGCGTGGCGTCGTACTCCCGCGTCAGCGCGAGCAGCGCCTGCGCCAGCTCCTCGGGACCGGGGGCGCCGGCCTTGCCGTAGTCGAGCTGCCGCCCGGCCAGGTCCCGCACGATCTTCTGCGCGACATCGGCGACCTCCTCGCGCCGCCCGACCCAGGCGGTCCGCACGCCTTCGAGGACCTGCATGAAGGAGGGCATCCCGTGCCGGGGCTCCGGCGGGAAGTAGGTGCCGAAGTAGAAGGGCTCGGCGTCGGGCGTGAGGAAGACGGTCATGGGCCATCCACCCTGCCCGGTGGCGGCCTGCACGGCCTCCATGTACACGGCATCGACATCGGGCCGCTCCTCGCGGTCCACCTTGACGTTGACGAAGTGGTCGTTCATGTACGCGGCGGTCAACTCGTCTTCGAAGCTCTCGATCGCGAGTACATGACACCAGTGACAACTGCTGTACCCTACACTCAATAGGACCGGCACGTCGCGTTCTCGCGCCTCAGCAAAGGCCTCGGGCGACCACGGCCACCAGTCGACAGGGTTGTCGGCGTGCTGGAGCAGATACGGCGAGGTCTCGTTCGCGAGGCGGTTCGACATGGACCCATCCTGCCGCACCGCTGTACGTACGGCTCATGACCGGGCCATCAGGCCGCCGGTTCGGCGGCCCGGATCCGATCAGCCCATTTCCATACCGGAACCACGCGCGAGTGGTCCCAGGTACTGCAGCCCTTCCTCCCCGGCTGGATCACGAGGTGGGTGAAGACCGAAGCAATGACCTTGCGCTTCTCGTCGAAGCCCATCCCGCCCGACAGCCACCGCAGCCGGATCGGCGCGGGAAGTCGGATCTTCCCTTGGCCGTCGGCCGGAAACAGCAGCCGCTCGATGGCCTCCTCGACCAGCGGTCCGCTAATGGCACACCGACCGCAGCCACGCCCGGCGGCGCCGTTGCAGATGTAGTTGTATGGGCTCTTATGGCTCCGGGCGCTCTTGCTGCCGCCCATGGGCCGGCCACACTCGCCGCCACCCTGGAACTCTCCCCCACAGCGCAGAAATCCGCTGGCGAGGTACTTCGGGCCGGCCTTGCGGTCGGTCAGTCGCGGGCTGAGGGGACCCCGGTGCATGTACAGGCTCCCGGCCGAGAACGTTGCGCAGACCTCCGTCCACCGCTCAGGCGTGACGATAGCCTGCCATGCCCCGACCAACGGCCTTCCCGTGGCCGGATCGATCAGCAGCTCTCCCCGGTTCGCGCGGAAACCGCACACCCTCGGAGCCGTGATGATCTGTGTGACCACCTGCGGGTTCGGGCGCCCCCCGCGCGTTCCCGTGATGCCCAGCTCGTCCCACTGTCGCGCAACCTGTCCTGCGGACATACCGGCAATGCGGTCCTCGATCGCCTTCCGTACCAGCTCGGACTCGACCGGGTGGAGCGTCCGACGGTCCTCCTGCCACCCAAACGGCCTCGGCCCGCTGTGCGGTCGGCCGTCCATCGCCCGCGACCAGTGCCAGTCCTGGACTCTGCGGCTTCGCATCTTCCCCTCGGCGACAGCCCCCTGAAGGGATTCGACACCCTGCAATACGCCGGCCTTGCTGTACGGATCGCGCAGGCCGTCCCGGTCCACGTACACCCTCCCCGGCGCGGCGGTGAGTGCCGCCATGAAACGGATGAAGTCCTCCGGCCGGCGATAGAGGCGGTCGTCCGCGACGGCGACGACACCCCGCAGCGGTCCGGCGGTGAAGGCGTGGCCGCGGTGGAGGTCGGTGAGCAGGTGGTCGAAGCCCGGACGCTCCCGGTCGTCCTTCGAGGCGCCGCGTGCATTGTCCGTGTACGTGGCGACGACGACGCAGCCGTGTTCGTGCGCGGCGCGTTCGTTGATGCGGTGCTGGTGGCGCACGCCGCGCGCGTCGCGCTGCGTCGAGTCCTGTGAGGTACGTGCGTACGAGGCGACCGGAATGAGGCGGTCCCTAGTGGCGTCTGACGTGGTGTCCATGACGCGCTCCCCCCTTCGAGAATTCGTCCTATGTCCGCCTTAACTGTCGACACGACAATGTGGTTACGCCTCGCGGCCGCATCGACCGGACAACGAAATCCGAAGCAACCGAGTGTTGAAATAGAGGATCTCAACACATGGACGAGGGGTGGTGCGAAGGAAACCGAAGCGGTAAGCCTTGTGTCCCCGCGCTGGCATGGGCAACGTCCAGGCGGTACGCGGCCAGAGAGGGCAGTCAGTGGGCAAGAGGGCCGGGAATGGTGGGGGCGGTCTGCGGGCCGGGGCTGTGGGGACGTTCGATTCCGTCGTCATGGCGGTCGCCGGATGCGGGCCGGCGTACACCGTCGCCGCGATGATCCCCGTGCTCGTCGCCACCGTCGGGGTCGCCAGCCCGGCCGTGCTGTTGTACTGCGCGATTCCGATGATCGGCATCGCGCTGGCCTTCCGTCATCTGGGACGGCTCGACGTCAACGCCGGTGCCAGTTACGCCTGGGTGGCGCGCGCCCTGCACCCCTTCCTCGGGTTCCTCAGCGGCTGGGCCCTCGTCGTCGCCGCCACCGCCTTCCTCGTCTCCGCCACGCTGCCCGCCGGCAGCGCGACGCTCGCCTTGATCGACCCCCGACTCGCCCAGAACGCCCCCTTGGCCACGACCGTCGGCGTCGGCTGGTTCCTGCTCATGGCCGTCGTGGTGGCTCAGGGCGCGCGGATCAGCCCGTACGCCCGGCGGATCATCACCGGCGCGCAGCTCGCGCTGCTCCTGGTATTCGCCGTCGCCGCCCTGGCCAAGGACGGGAACGCGGCCGAGTTCTCGATGTCCTGGTTCGGTTTCGGACACTTCGACGCGTCGCACAGTTTCGTCTCCGGAGCGCTGATCGCCGGGGTCGCCTACTGGGGCTGGGACGTGTCCAGCAACCTCAACGAGGAGACGCGCGGCAGCCGCCGCTCCTTCGGTCTCGGCGGGCTGATCGGCGTACTGACGTCCTTCGCGATCTTCGTCGTCTTCACCATCGCCACCAACGTCCTCATCGGTGCGGAATTCGTACGGAACAACCCCGACGGTTTTCTGTCCGTCCTCGGTGAGGCGGTCTGGCCGGGCTGGGGCGGCCGGCTGCTCGTGCTGGCCGTGATGCTGTCCATGGTCGCCACGCTGGAGACCAGCCTCCTCCAGGCCACCCGCACGCTCTTCGCCATGGGCCGCGACCCCACCATCCCCGCCGCGTTCGGCCGGATCCACCGGACCTGGCAGACACCCGCCGTCGCCACCGCCTCCGTGGCGGCCGTGGCGCTGGTGCTGGTCGTCGCTTCCGTCTGGGCGGGCTCCGGCGCGCAGTTCGTACGGGACGCCGTCAGCGGGATCGGCCTGCACATCGCCTTCTACTACGCCCTCGCCGGTCTGTCGGTGGTCGTCGCCCACCGCAAGGTGCTGTTCGCGTCCGCGGGAAACTTCGTCTTCATCGGGCTGTGGCCGCTCGGTGGTGCGCTCTTCATGGTCTGGATCTTCGCCATGTCGATTCCGGAGCTGACGGGCAGCGCCCTGGCCATCGGTCTGGGGGCCCTCGCCCTCGGTGTCGTGCCGATGCTGCTGTCCTGGTGGCGGGGCGTGTCGTACTTCCGGCCCCGGCCACTGGATCCCGAACAGGCCGGTGAGATCGAGGGGGCGTACGGCCGACCGGGCCTCGCGGCGGCCGGACGCCGGGACGGCGTCCTCACCGATTTCTGACGTACCGCGTCCCCGCCCGACCGAGGAGAGTCCATGTCAGCCTGGCTGCGCCGTCGTTCCGGAGAGCCGCTCTACGACCGGTCCTACGGCGACCGGGACCTGGAGGCGAGCTGCCAGGACATGGTGATGGGCCGTTGGGAGGGCGCCCGCGACCTCCTCGCCCAGCACCCGCGCGAGGACTGGGACCGGCGCGCGCACCGCGTCCGGCTCCTCGCGGACGCGGCGGCGGACCGGCGGACCGTGGACGTCTGGCACGCGTCGGATCCCGACGACCCGGACGCGGCCGTCCTGCGCGCCGACACCGAGGTGATGCGGATGTTCGCCGCCGCGCGCGGCGGGGCGATGCCCGCGCCCGACAGCCTGGATCACGTGGCGCGGCTCTGTCTGCGGGCCGGCGACCTCGCGCCGGCGGACCCGCATCCGTACGTCTGCCTGGTGACGCTCGCGCGGCTGTACGAGGGTGGCGACCCGAACATGGGCCACTGGTGGCGGGAGCTGCGGGCCCGGGATCCGTACCACCGCGAAGGCCATCACCAGACGCTGCGCTATTTCTCGGCCCGCTGGCACGGCTCCAACGGGGAGGCGTACAACTTCGCCTGGGACGCGGCCGCGTACGCCCCGCCCGGTTCGCCGCTCGCCGTGCTGCCGCAGGTGGCGCGGGCGGAGCAGTACCGGCACCAGCGGGAGACGGAGCGGCGTTCGGCGATCGGGCTGGCCACGCACTGGAGCGGTGAGCGGGCGCGCTGGGACCTGCGGGCGGCGCTGGCGCGCTGGATCGCCGAGCGCACCAAGGCGTACGCGCAGGATGTGGCCGATCTCAACTACCTGGCGCACGGCCTGGTCCACGCGGGGATGGAGCGCGAGTCGGCCGCGGTGTTCGCGCTGCTGGGCAACCGGGCCACCCTGGTCCCGTGGTCGTACAGCGGGGACGCGGAGGAGCTGTTCGTGCGGTGGCGGGACAAGGTGGCCGCCCTTACTTGAGCAGCGGGGCCCTGAGCAGCGGGGTGAGGTGGCGGGTCCAGGTGTCGCGGGTGCGGGTCCAGGTGGTGGCGCAGTCGGCGCGGGCGGCGGTGGCGAGGTCGGGGTGGCGGCCGGGGGCGGCTCCGTGGACGGCGCAGCGGTGGGATTCGGCGCGGGCGGTGTCCGGGGCGTGCGCGTCGGTGGGGTCCGGGACGGGGTCGGCGGCGGCTGCGAGGTCGTAGGCGCGGGCGGCGGTCAGGAGGGTCCGCTCGCCGTCCGGGCGGCCGTGTCGCAGCAGCATGAGCTGGGCGAAGCGGTCGGCGGCGTCCTCCTCGGCGCGGTCCCCGTCGTCGGGCAGGTCCAGCGCGTCGATGAGGGCGTGGCCGGCCTCGTGGTAGAGCGTCTCCTGTACGACGTCGGCCAGTTGTTCGTCGGTGGGGCGCTCGTCGGCGAGCTGTTCGTCGACGGGTTGTTCGTCAGCCCGGTGCTCTGCGGCGCGGGTGAGGAGTTCGCGTTCGTCGGTCAGGTCGTCGTAGCAGAGTTCGATGCGGTCGGTGTCCGGGTCGTAGCCGCTGCCCTCGCCGGCGCAGGAGCGGGCGACGACGATGACGCGGTGGGGCAGGCGGAGGTACGCGTTGAGGTCGAGGAGGGTCTGCTCGGCGGGCTCGCGGTCCCTGAGGAAGCGGTGGTCGTCGCGGTCGGCGGCCACCGGCTTCTCGTAGCGCAGGACGAACCCCTGTGCGGTTGGCTCCTGTTGGCAGCCGGTCGCGGTCAGCGACAGCAGTGCCGCGCAGAGTCCCCAGGTCCACCGATGTATGGTCACCGCTCCACCGTATGTGACCGTTTGGCCGCCAACTCCCTCTGATCTAGCTCAGATTGCCTCGCGCTCGCGGCTGTCCCGCAGGACACTTGGCGCACGTTGCCGGAGCTCTCCGAGGAGGATGCCGATGCGGGACAGCCATCGTGTCGAGGCCGAGCGGCTGCTGGCCCGGGCCGTCGAGGAGGAGGCCCGGCGCACGGGGGCGGGCGCACCGGTCGTGGTCGACGAGGAGGCGCTGCTGGCGCGCGGGCGCGAGGCCCTGGAAGGGCTGGCGGCTGCCGCGTCCGAGGAGTACGAGGCGTACGTGCGCGCCCTGGACGAGGTGGCGGCCGGGGGCCAGTCCCTGGGGGAGGCCTTCCGGCGCGGGAACACCTCGACGGCGTTGCTGGTGACGGCGGTCGCCGCCGTCGCGGCGGCGGGAGCGGACCTGGCCTTCGGTGTCGCTCCGGGGACGGCGATCAGCGCGGGCGTGGTGGTGGGCGTCGCGGGGGCGGCGACGACGGTGGCCAAGGTGACCGCCCTGCACCTGCCGGCCGCGAACCGGCGGGCCGGGGCGGCGGGCCGCCCGGGCGGGCCGGAACAGCTGAGGCTCCAGTGGCTGACGGCATTGGAGGTGCGCGGGATACGTCCCTTCCTGGAGCAGCAGCGCGTGGTGGCGGCGGCGGTACGGGTGCCACCGCGCGGCCGTACGGCGGTCAGCGGCGGGCTCGCGGGCGCGGGCGGGGCCGGGACGGGGGCCGGAGCCCCGGCCGGTGGGGTCGTGGTTCCTCGGCTGCGTGGCAGCGACCGAAGCGCGCAGGCCCGCCGTCGCAGCATGCTGGAGCAGTCCTTCGGTCAGCTCCCGGACGCGGGCGAGGCGTTCACGGGCCGACGCGCGGAGCTGACCCGTATCGCGCAGTGGGTCCAGGCGGCTCGGGCCAGTACCGAGACCCGGCCGGTGGTCGTGGTGCTGCACGGCGAGCCCGGCGTGGGCCGCACCGCGCTGGCGCTGCGGGCGGCGCACGCGCTGCGGGACCAGTTCCGCGGGGCGTGCGTGGTGGACCTGCGGGGCGGCTCCTCCCCGGTGGAGGCCCCGCTGTCGACGAGGGAGGCGCTGCTGCACCTGCTGAACCGGCTGGGCGCCCCGCGCGAGCAGTTGCTGTTCCGCGAGGGGGCGACGGCCGAGCAGCAGGTGCGGCGCCTGGGCGAGCTGTACCACCAGCACCTCCAGGGGCTGCCGGTGACGGTGGTGCTGGACGACGCGGTGGACGCGGCGCAGGTGCGGATGCTGGTGCCGGAGCGCTCCGAGAGCCTGGTGCTGGTGACGGCCCGGGAGCCGCTGGAACTGCCTGCGGACCTGGCGGCCTGGGTGTACCAGCTGCCGGTGGTGCGGCTGGCGGAGGCGGAGGCGGCGCAGGTCCTGCGGGCGGGAGCGGGCGCGGGGGTCGGGGCAGGGCCCGGGGCAGGCGCCGGGGCTGGGGCAGGCGCGGGGGTCGGGGCAGGCGCCGGGGCCGGTGCGGGGACGGGGGCTGGGGCGGCGGGCGGGACCCGGGAGGCCGGGCTGCTGGAGCTGGGCGCCGGGCTGCCCCTCGCGCTGCGCGTGCTGGCCCCGCTCGGCGACGGCACCCCGGCCGCCCCGGCCGCCGCCCCGGCTTCGGCGGATGAGGGCCCCGCCGGTTCCCTGGAGCACGTCCTGGACCTGGCCTACGTACGCCTTCCCGAGGAGCGCCGCCGGCTGCTGCGGCGGCTCACCCTGGCGGGCCGGGCCTCGCTCGGCGCTGCCGCCGCGGCGGCCCTGTGCGACGCCGACCAGGTCGAGGCCGGGCGGCTGCTGCGCGAGCTGGCGCAGGCGGGCCTGCTGGACCTCGTACGCGGGGAGCGGTACCGGATGCACGACGCGGTGCGCGCGTACGCGGCGGCGCGGCTGGCGGCGGACGAGGACCGGGCGGAGGCGGCGGCGGCGCACGAGCGGCTGATCCGCGACTACGCCCAGCTCGCGGACTCGGTGATCCGGCTGGTCGACGGGAAGATGTCCACCCGCGCGAACCACTTCGGGGGTCACGGCTTCGCCTCCCTCGACGCGGCGCTGCGCTGGCTGGACGACGAGTCGAGCTTCATCACGGCGGCGCTGCGGCACTCGGAGGGGGTGGACCAGCAGGCGGTGCTGGACCTGCTGGGCGCGCTGTGCGACTTCTGTCTGCTGCGCGGGGACCTGTACCGGCTCGGTGAGATCAACGAGCTGACGCGGGCCGTGGACCAGGGGCGCCTGGCGCGCTCGGTGCAGTGGCGTACGGGCATCGCGGCGCGCCAGCTGGGCGAGCTGGACAAGGCGCGCACCACCTTGTCCTCGGTGGTGGACCAGTACCGGGAGGCCGAGCAGGACGCGGGCGCGGGGATGGCCCTGGTCTCGCTCGGCATCACGCTGCACCACCAGGGGAACCTGCCCGAGGCCGCGGCCCGCATCCGTGAGGCGCTGGTGCTCCAGGAGCCGCAGGAGCTGGCGGGCGACCGGGCGTGGGGGCTGCACGCGCTGGCGGCGGTGGAGCGCGACCGGGCGCACCTGGGGGAGGCGATGGCGCTGCTGGAGCGGTCGCTGGCCCTGCACCGGGAGAACGAGAGCGTGCACGGCGAGGCGTGGGCGCACTTCCAGCTGGGCCAGGTGTACCTGCGGCTCGGCGAGGTGCCGCGCGCCGAGGCGGAACTGAACCGGGCCCTGGACCTGTACGGGCGCACGCGCGACGACCGGGGCCAGGCGTGGGCGCTGACCCAGCTGGGGCGGGCGCGGGTCGTCGACCGGGATCCGGGTCCGGCGCTGGAACGGCTGGGCGACGCCCTGGCCCGCCACCGGCTGGCGGAGGACGCGCGCGGCGAGGCGTGGACGCTGTACTACCTCGGGCAGGCGCTGGAGGAGGGCGGCGAGCGCGACAAGGCGGTACGGGAGCTGGAGCGCGCCCGGACGATGTTCTCGCGGATGCGGGACGTGTACGGGCTGGCGCACGCCCGCTGCCACTCGGGCCGGGTCACCCGCGACCAGCGGGCGGCGCAGACGGGCAACCTGCGCAACTCCGGCTTCGCCCGGCAGCTGCTGATGGACGCGCGGGCGGACTTCCGGCGCATCGGGCTGGCGCACGGCGAGGCGTGGACCTGCCTGGAGCTGGCGGTGGTGGACGCGGGCAACGGGCGGGTGGCGCAGGCGCTGGGGCTGTGCGAGGAGGCGGCGCGGCTGTTCGTCTCGTACGAGGACCGGCGCGGGGAGGACTGGGCGCGTTTCCTGCGCTGCACGCTGCTGCCGTACGCCGATGTCGCCGTCCCGGGGGACGCGCAGGAGGCGCGGGCCGAGCTGGCCCGGCTGGCGGCGGCACCGCATCCGCTGCGGGACGGGCGGCTGGAGGACTGCCTGGAGACGTACGGGGTGATCCTGGCGCGGGGCGTGGACCCGGCGGAGGGCTGGCAGGCGTGGCGGCTGGGGATGGTCCCGAACCTGCACTCGCGGGAGATCATGGGCGTCCCGGTGCCGGTGGCTCCGCCGGCGTGAGCCGGAACCGCCCGCGCGGAAGCCGCCGCCCGACCCCTGTACGGGTGGGCGGCGGTGTCGCGGCGGGCCCTAGGAGGCGGCCGTGGTGCCGTCGGCGGTCGGGGCCGCGGGCTTCGCCGGGGCCTCCTCGAAGTTCACCCGGCCCATGTGCCGGCTCATCGACTTCATCAGGCCCCACACCCCGAGGGCGAGGGCCGCGAACACCAGGAACCCCAGGATTCCGGGGGTCACCTTGTTCTTGTCGAAGGTGTCGGCGGCCAGGGGAAGGAGCTGGGTGACTGCTGCCTGCGTAGCGCTCATGACTACGCATTCTCCCGGATGCCCGCGAAGAGGTCGGACTCGGGGAGGGAAGTGTCCACGAGCGACTTCGCCAGTTCGTACTCCTCCGTGGGCCAGACCTCCCGCTGGACGGCCATCGGCACGCGGAACCAGCCGCCGTCCGGGTCGATCTGCGTGGCGTGCGCGATGAGCGCCTTGTCGCGGATCTCGAAGAAGTCCGCGCAGGGCACGTGCGTGGTCAGGGTCCGCTCGGTGCGCTCGAACTCCTTCCAGCGGTCCAGCCACTCCCCGTACGGGGACTCCATGCCGCGTTCCAGGAGCGCCTCGTGCAGGGCGACGGTGCGCGGCTTGTTGAAGCCCTGGTTGTAGTAGAGCTTCTGCGGCTGGTACGCCGGGCCGAAGTCGGCCTCCGGGTACTTCACGGTGTCGGCCGCTCCGTCGAAGGCCACCATCGAGATCTTGTGGGTCATGATGTGGTCGGGGTGCGGGTAGCCGCCGTTCTCGTCGTACGTGGTGATGACCTGCGGCTTGAAGGCGCGGATCTTCTTCACCAGCTTGCCGGCGGCCTCGTCGACGTCCGCGAGGGCGAAGCAGCCCTCGGGCAGCGGCGGCAGCGGGTCGCCCTCCGGCAGGCCGGAGTCGACGTAGCCGAGCCACTCCTGCTGGACGCCCAGGATCTCGCGCGCCTCGTCCATCTCGCGGGCGCGCACCTCGTGGATGTTCTCCTCGATGTACTTGTCGCCCTGGAGCTTGGGATTGAGGATCGATCCCCGTTCGCCGCCGGTGCAGGTCACGACGAGCACGGGCACCCCCTCGGACACGTACTTGGCCATGGTGGCCGCGCCCTTGCTCGACTCGTCGTCGGGGTGGGCGTGGACGGCCATCAGTCGAAGCTGCTCGGTCAAGACAGGATCCTCTGCGATTCGGCGCGACGGGCGGTTTCTATACTGACCGAACCGGGGGGCGGAAAATTCCAGGGGCCTCTGTCTTTCCCCCAGTGAAAGGAACGATCATGGGCGCGGTGCGCGAAGGGGTCCCCGAGGGCCGGTACGGCCGGGCGGCGGACGAGCGTGCCGACCGGAAGCTCAAGATCGTCGGGTCTGTGCTCGGGGTCGGGCTGCTGGCCGTGGTCGGGTGGATCGGCTGGGGCTACGTCGGCGGGAAGAGCGTCAGCGCCGAGGTGATCAAGTTCCAGGTCGTCTCGGACACCGAGGTCAAGGTGCACCTGGAGGTCCGCAAGGAGCCCTCGGTCACCGGTGTGTGCACCCTGAGCTCCCAGGACGAGGAGCACGGCGAGGTGGGCCGCGCCGACTTCACCTTCGCCCAGCCCGAGCAGCGGGTGGACGAGGTCGTCGTCCTGAAGACGACCGGCCGCGCCACGGCGGTCGAGCTGGTCGGCTGCCAGGAGGCCGGCTCGGCGCGCTGAGCCGCGGCGCGGGCGGCCTTCCCGGCCGGGCGACTTGGGTCGTGATCATGGCGGTGTCTAGCATGTGCACGCCACCTGCCCGTGTACTGCTCAGCCGACGGAAGCCACCCATGCGCCTCAAGCGGACACTCGCCGCGACCGCCGTCCTCGCCTCGCTCACGACGCTCGCCACGGCCTGCGAGGACCCCGCCGGGGCCCGCCCGCCCGCCCCGGGGCCCACGGCGGCGGCCTCGGGGCAGGACGGAGCCGCGAGCGCCACCCCGACCGCGACCGCGACCGGCAACGGCGCCGCGCCGGCCTCGCTGGCCGAGGCGCAGACGTACGTGCAGAAGTTCGCCTCGTGCGCGGACATGAGCACGGACCCCAAGGACGGTCGGCTGCCGCTGAGCGACTTCACGACCGTCGGGAAGTGGTCCGTCACCGAGCGCGGCGTGTGCTCGGACAAGAACGAGCGCGGCGAGATCATCTTCTACATGGCCTCGGACATGAAGGCCTTCCAGCAGGGTTACAAGGACCACACCATGGCGCGGATCACGGCCGGCGAGGGGGCCTACGGCCTCTCCAGCCGCGTGATCGTCGGCAGGAACTTCGCGATCACCCCGACGAAGACCAGGACGGCCGTCGCCCTCGTCGACTCGGACCTGCGCATCCTCACGTGCAACCCGTCCGCCCGTGTGCCGGACGGCTACAAGCGGGAGAAGGCGCTGGTCGACGACTGTACGCTCACCGACTTCGTCAGCAGCGAGGACGGCCGGGGCAGCACGAACCACGAGGCTCCCAGCGACCCCGCCACGGAGGGGCCCGAGAAGGCGGGCCAGCCCGCCACGGGCAGCCTGGGGCTCCCGAGCGCGGGCAGCCTCGCCGAACTGAAGAAGCTCGTCCACCCGCACACCGTCGACTGCACGAACATGTCCACCGCCGACGCCGACGTCTCGTCGATCGACTACCAGCCGGTCGTCAAGGGCGACCACCGCGCCTGGGGCGTCAAGGACCGCGCGGTCTGCGGCACCCTCGGCGGGGCTCAGCGCGCGCACGACCTGAACTGGTTGGACGTCGTCACCGACATGAGGACCCTGCAGCTCAGGGCCAAGGAGGCGCAGCTGGCCGACCTGAAGGACGACGGCCGCCTCAAGGCCACCGCGAGCAAGCTGCTGGTCGGCACGAACATCGCCGTGGAGACCAACGACAAGTCCGCCCGGCACGGTCTGTACCAGCTGCAGTTCCTGTACCTGAACTGCGAAACGGCCTTCACCGCCCCGGCGGGCTACCGGCTGGAGAAGTCGCTGGTCGAGGGCTGCGTCCTCACCAATTTCGAGCGCTGAGCGACGGGCGCGGCGCGGGATGGCGCATGGGGAGCCGGGATGCAATGACACACTTCATACACAGGGTGTCCTCCCCCTTTTCTTCCCGAATTGTTAGGCTCGTGGTTTCGCCCGCCGCTGGCGGCTTTGTAGTCCCTGTACCGACGAGGAGCACCCGTGACCCAGACGAGCGAGAGCGTCACCTGGCTGACCCAGGCGGCGTACGACCAGCTGAAGGCGGAGCTGGACTACCTCTCTGGTCCCGCACGCACGGAGATCGCCACGAAGATCGCAGCCGCCCGCGAAGAGGGCGACCTGCGTGAGAACGGCGGTTACCACGCGGCCAAGGAGGAGCAGGGCAAGCAGGAGCTCCGGGTGCGCCAGCTCACCCAGCTCCTGGAGAACGCGAAGGTCGGCACGGCGCCCGCGTCCGCCGGCGTGGTCGCCCCCGGCACGCTCGTCACGATCGCCTTCGACGGCGACGAGGACGACACGCTGGAGTTCCTGCTGGCCTCGCGCGAGTACGCGTCCTCGGACTTCGAGACCTACTCCCCGCAGTCCCCGCTGGGCAGCGGTGTGATGGGCAAGAAGATCGGCGAGGACGCCGAGTACGAGCTCCCGAACGGCAAGAAGGCCGCGGTCAAGGTCCTGGCCGTCAAGCCGTTCACCGGCTGATCACCCCTGCGGGCAGACCGGCTCGCGTGAGCCCCCGTCCGGACGAGATCCGGGCGGGGGCTCACGCGTAGGCGGGTCGGGCCGGGGGTCAGGCCGACGGGTCGGGCCGGGGGTCAGGCCGACGGGTCAGGCGGTCGCCGAGCGGTACTTGCGGACCGCGAGGGTGCGGAAGACCACGATGATCAGCAGCGACCACAGGACGGACGCGAGGACCGGGTGCTGCATGGGCCAGGCCTCGGGGACCGGGTAGCCCTGCGGGAGGTTGCCGAAGAGCTCGCGGGCCGCCTGGACGGTGGCGCTGAAGGGGTTCCACTCCGCGATGTGCCGCAGGAAGGCCGGCATGTTCTCGGAGGGGACGAAGGCGTTCGAGATGAACGTCAGCGGGAAGAGCCAGATCAGCCCGCCGGAGGTGGCCGCCTCGGGGGTCCGTACGGAGAGCCCGATCAGGGCGCCGATCCAGGAGAACGCGTAGCCGAGCAGGAGCAGCAGGCCGAAGCCGGCGAGCACCTTGCCGAGGTTCTCGTGGGTGCGCCAGCCGACGATCAGGGCCACGACCGCGAGGACGACCACCGTCAGCGCGGTCTGGACGAGGTCGGCGAGGGTGCGGCCGGTCAGGACGGCGCCGCGGGCCATGGGCAGCGAGCGGAAGCGGTCGATCAGGCCCTTGTGCATGTCGTCGGCGATGCCCGCGCCCGCTCCGGCCGTGGCGAAGGTGACGGTCTGGGCGAAGATGCCCGCCATCAGGAACTCGCGGTAGTCGGCGGGCGAGGTGCTGCCGCCGACGCTGATCGAGCCGCCGAAGACGTAGCTGAAGAGGACGACGAACATCACCGGCTGGATGACGCCGAAGATGATCATCTCGGGGATCCGGGACATCCGGATCAGGTTGCGCTTGGCGATCACCAGGGAGTCCTTGACGCCTTGGGTGACGCCGCCGCGCGGCCGGGGTGCCGCGAGCTGCGGGACCGGAGAGGACGGAGAGGTCGTGGTGGTCACTTCGCCGCCTCCTTGCGCGCGCCCTTGCGGCCCTTGGGCCCGCCGTCGCCCTCGCCGTTCTCCTGCGCCTCCTGCTCGGCCGTGTGGCCGGTGAGGGAGATGAACACGTCGTCGAGGGTGGGGCGGCGCAGGCCGATGTCGTCGATCTCGATGCCCCGCGCGTCCAGCTCGCGGATGACCTCGGCGAGCAGCTTGGCGCCGCCCGCCACCGGGACGGTGAGCTTGCGGGTGTGCTCCTCGACCGTGGTCCCGCCCTTGCCGAATCCGGCGAGCACCTCGCGCGCGGTGGCGATGTGCTCCCGCTCGTGGACGACGACCTCGACGCGTTCGCCTCCCGTCTGCGCCTTGAGCTGGTCGGAGGTGCCGCGGGCGATGACCTTGCCGTGGTCGACGACGCAGATGTCGTGCGCGAGGTGGTCGGCCTCCTCCAGGTACTGGGTGGTGAGCAGCAAGGTGGTGCCGCCCGCGACGAGTTCCTGGATGATCCCCCACAGCTGCTGGCGGTTGCGCGGGTCGAGTCCGGTGGTCGGCTCGTCCATGAACATCACGGGCGGGCTGACGACCAGGGCGGCCGCGAGGTCGAGGCGCCTGCGCATGCCGCCGGAGTAGGTCTTGGCGATGCGGTCGGCGGCGTCGCCGAGGTTGAAGCGCTCCAGGAGTTCCGCGGCCCGGGCCTTGGCCGCCTTGGCGTTCATCTGGTAGAGCTGGCCGACCATCTGGAGGTTCTCGCGGCCGGTGAGGTACTCGTCGACCGCGGCGAACTGGCCGGAGAGGCCTATGGAGCGGCGGACCTCGTTGGGGTGCTTGAGCACGTCGATGCCGGCGACGACGGCCCGGCCGCTGTCGGGCTGGAGGAGGGTGGTCAGGACGCGCACGGTCGTGGTCTTGCCCGCGCCGTTGGGGCCGAGGAGGCCCAGCACGGTGCCTTCGGGGACATCGAGGTCCACGCCGTCCAGAGCCCGTACGTCGCCGAAGGTCTTGACCAGACCTTCGGCGTAGATGGCGCCTGGCATATGGGTTCTCCCAGTGCGGATCGGGCCAGCAGAAACTGGACTTTCCTACGCAAATCCTAGGGTTGCCGGGCAGGCCGCACCCGACACTGGGCACGGTAACGCGCTATATCGCGTCGCGCCACGCAGTTTCGGGAACCGGCCCTGCCCGCGAGCCCGTCCGGGAACCCCGGCTCGCAACCCCGGCCGGGACGGACCGTCAGCTCATCACCCTGTACCCCGCGCTGTGCAGCGAACGCGCGACCTCCGCACAGTGTTCCGGCCCCTTCGTCTCCAAGTGCAGCTCCACCTCGACCTCCGTGAGCCCCAGGCGCGGGTCGGTCCGTACGTGGCTCACGTCCAGCACGTTGGCGTCCACCAGGGACAGCACCCCGAGCAGGCCCGCCAGCGCCCCCGGCCGGTCCGCGACGCGCAGCCGCAGCGACAGGTAGCGGCCCGCGGCCGCCATGCCGTGGCGCAGGATCCGCTGGAGCAGCAGCGGATCGACGTTCCCGCCGGACAGGACGGCCACCACCGGGCCGCCGCCGTACAGTTCAGGCTCGCTCAGCAGGGCGGCCACCGGGCTGCACCCGGCCGGCTCGACCACCAGCTTGGCCCGCTCCATGCACAGCAGCAGGGCGCTGGACAGGGCGTCCTCCGACACCGTCCGTACGTCGTCCAGCAGTTCGCCGATGATGGCGAAGGGGATGTCGCCGGGGCGGCCGACCTTGATGCCGTCCGCCATCGTGTTCGGGTTGTCGATGGACACCGGGTGGCCGACCTTGAGCGAGGGCGGGTACGCGGCCGCGCCCGCCGCCTGCACGCCGACGACCCGCACGTCCGGGCGCAGCGCCTTCACCGCGACCGCGATGCCTGCGGCGAGCCCGCCCCCGCCGATGCCGACGAGGATCGTGCGCACCTCCGGGCACTGCTCCAGGATCTCCAGACCCACCGTGCCCTGGCCGGCGATGATGTCGCGGTGGTCGAAGGGATGGATGAACACCGCCCCGGTACGGTCCGCGTAGTCCTGGGCGGCGGCGAGCGTCTCGTCCACGACCTGCCCGTGCATGCGCACCTCGGCGCCGTACTCCTGGGTCGCGGCCACCTTCGGCAGCGGCGCCCCGACGGGCATGAACACCGTCGAGCGGACCCCGAGGAGCGAGGAGGCCAGGGCCACGCCCTGCGCGTGGTTGCCCGCGCTCGCCGCCACCACACCGGCCGCGCGCTGCTCGGGGCGCAGGCCCGCGATGCGTACGTAGGCCCCGCGCAGCTTGAAGGAGCCGGTGCGCTGGAGGTTCTCGCACTTGAAGTGGACCGGGGAGCCGGTGAGGGAGGAGAGGTGACGGCTGCCTTCCATCGCGGTGACCCGGGAGACTCCGGACAGCATCTTCTGGGCTCCCCGGACGTCGTCGAGGATGACCTGCGGGACGGGCTGGGGCACGCGGTAGTTCATGCCGCCAGTCTCGCAGCCCACGGGGATCGGGGCTCGGGCCGTCCGCGGGCCGGGCGCGGACCCGGGGACGGGCGTCGGGCGGGCATCGGGCGGGCGTCGGACAGGCCCGGGGTCGGCCCGGGGTCGGCCCGGGGTCGGCTCGTGGGCGGCTCGTGGGCGACTGCCGCACGGGGCGAAATCTCGCCATCCGGGACAGCCCCGGGGCGGCCGGACGCATGGGCCGTACCAGTTCTCGTACGCGGCGTACGAGCCGCCCCACGGCCGCGTACTGTGTCCCCCATCCTTGTCGGCCCCACGCGAAGAGAGCCCACGGCCATGCCCTCCATCCCGGCCAGTTCCGACCTGCCCCCGGCGGCCGAAGCGCCCGCCGGAGCCGGTCTCCTCGACGCGCTCCAGCACCAGGTGGCGGTGTTCGCCCGCCGGGCGGAGCAGACCCGCCTGGGCGGCGTCGGCCAGGCCCGCAACTCGATGGACCGCGCCGCCTACCTCCTGCTGAACCGGCTCGATCTGGAGGGCCCGATGGGCGTCAAGGCGCTCGCGGGCGGGATGGGCATCGACTCGTCCACCGTGACCCGCCAGGTCGCCCCGCTCGTCGACAGCGGTCTCGTCAAGCGCACCTCGCACCCCGAGGACGGCCGGGCCGTGGTCCTCGCGCTGTCCCCGCGCGGGCTGGCGCGGCTGGAGGAGGTCCGCGCGTCGCGGCGCGAGCTGATGGCCCGGGTGACCGACGGCTGGACGCCGCAGGAGCGCGAGGTCTTCACCGAGCTGCTGACCCGGTTCAACGTTTCGCTGTCCGAGCTGATGTCCGCCGCCGCCGAGGGCGGCCCGGCTTCCTGATTACGCCGCGTCCCGAGGTGTCCGACCCCTTGACCGGGGTGGTGCCACCGGCCGCACCATGTGGACTGTGGACCGGCGTTCGGGGCGCTACCCGGAGTTCGAGGCCTTCGTCGCGGGTGCGGCGGGGCGGCTCCTGCACGTCGCGGTGCTGCTGACGGCCGAACCGCCGTCCGAGGCGGCCGCCGCGCGCCGGCTGCTCGCGGGCGCGCTGGCCCGTACGTACGCCCACTGGCACCGGCTGCGCGGCGACGACCCGTACGACCACACCCGCCACGAGCTGTGCTCCGCGTACGCCCGCACCGCCTGGCGCCACGGCGGCGGTACGGGCGTCCTCGCGCGGCTGAGCCCGCAGGAACGCCTCGTCCTGGTCATGCGGGTCTACGAGGGCGTCGCCGAGGAGGTCACGGCCGCGCAGCTGGGGCTGGCGCCCGAGCGGGTCGAGGCGCTGTGCAACCGGGCCGTGGCCGCGATGCGTTCCGACCCCGCGGCCGGGCCTGAGGGGCGTGCCGGGCGTGCCGGGCGCGCCGGGTATGACGGGCGTGCCGGGCGGGATGCCGCATGAACCCCCTCGACCGTAAGGAAGCCCAGGTCAAGCAGCTGCTGGAAGGCCCGCACCCGGTGGTCCCGGCCGGTCTGGCGGTCACGGCCGCCACGCACGGCAGGCGGCTGCTGCGCCGCCGCCGGGCCCTGCGCCGGATCGGCTGGACGCTGCTGTTCGCGGCGGCGGTGGCCTTCACGGTGTGGGCCTCGCTGACCCGGCCGTGGGCGACTCCGCCGAGCGGCGTCTCCCCGCCCCTGGAGGGCTGGTAGGGAGGGCGCCGCCCGGCGAGCCGGCGTCCTAACCCAGGGCCTGGGTGAGGTCCGCGAGGAGGTCGTCGACGTTCTCGATGCCGACCGAGAGGCGGACCAGGTCCGCCGGGACCTCCAGGGCCGAGCCGGCCACCGAGGCGTGGGTCATCCGGCCCGGGTGCTCGATGAGGGACTCGACGCCGCCCAGGGACTCGCCCAGGGTGAAGAGCTTGGCGCGGTTGCAGACCTCGACCGCCGCGGCCTCGCCGCCGGCGACCTGGAAGGAGACCATGCCGCCGAAGGAGCGCATCTGCTTGGCGGCGATCTCGTGGCCGGGGTGCTCGGGCAGGCCCGGGTAGAGGACCTTGGTGACCTTGGGGTGGCGGGTCAGCAGGTCGACGACCTTCGCCGCGTTCTCCGAGTGCCGGTCCATGCGCACGGCCAGGGTCTTGATGCCGCGCAGCACGAGCCAGGAGTCGAAGGGCCCGGCCACGGCGCCCATCGCGTTCTGGTGGTAGGCCAGTTCCTCGCCGAGCGCCGCGTCCGCGGTGACCAGGGCGCCGCCGACGACGTCGGAGTGGCCGCCCATGTACTTCGTCAGCGAGTGCACGACCACGTCCGCGCCGAGCGCGAGCGGCTGCTGGAGGTAGGGGGAGGCGAAGGTGTTGTCCACGACCAGCTTGGCGCCGGCCGTCCGCGCGATGTCGGCGACCGCGGCGATGTCGGTGATGCCGAGCAGCGGGTTGGAGGGGGTCTCGACCCAGATGACCTTGGTCTTCGGGGTGAGGGCTGCCCGTACGGACGCCGCGTCGGAGGTGTCGGCGACCGACCACTCCACGCCCCAGCGGGAGACGACCTTCGCGAAGAGGCGGAAGGTGCCGCCGTAGGCGTCGTTCGGGATGACCACGTGGTCGCCCGGCGCGAGCAGCGTGCGCAGCAGGCAGTCCTCGGCGGCGAGCCCCGACGCGAAGGCGAGGCCGCGCCGGCCGCCCTCCAGCGCCGCGAGGTTCTCCTCCAGCGCGGTACGCGTGGGGTTGGCGCTGCGGCTGTACTCGTAGCCGCCGCGCAGTCCGCCCACGCCGTCCTGCTTGTACGTGGACACCTGGTAGATCGGGGGTACGACGGCTCCCGTCAGCGGGTCCGCCGTATTGCCCGCGTGGATCGCGCGGGTCTCGAAGCTCTGGTGCTCGTGGCTGTCGTCGCTCATGGGCAGATGCTATGCCCCGGCCCGGCCGCGGTCCTCTCCTGGCCTGACAGAGCACTGGCCGGGCGCTGACCTGCCCCTCCCCGGGGACAGGGAGGTCCTGCCATTGGCCTTTCCCCCTCCCCGTCTGGTTCGCTTGGCCGCATGGAGATTCTGTGGGTCCTGATGATGCTGGTCATGGTCGGCGTCATGGTCGCCTCGTTCGTACGGGCCAGGCGCGGGGGTGGCGGCGTCCGCCAGGTCGCGCCCGGCAGCCCCGACGCCGCCGACCCGGCGGACTACGGGTTCATACGGGAGGAGCAGCTGGACATCCGGGTGCCCGGCCCCGACCAGGACCTGATGGACGCGCTCGGCAACGTCCAGCGCAGCGGGCAGTGGCAGGCCGCGTCCCAGCTGCTCGCGGGAACCCCGAAGGAGGGCGAGCAGCGCTGGCAGCGCGTGCAGTCCTTCGGCGGTGCGGCGGCGCTCGAGCTCGTGCAGCAGCCGAGAGCGGGCGCGCAGTGGCTGAAGGCGTGGCGGCTGGAGGCGGAGAAGGACGCGGGCGGCGCGCAGGTGCACGCCGAGCTGCTGGTGCAGCAGGCGTGGCGGCACTCGGGCGGCGTGGGCTCCGAGGACCACCGGATCATCCTGGAGGAGGCCCGGGAGGCCTGCCGCAAGGCGGCGCTGCTGGCGCCGGGCGATCCGGTCCCCTTCATCACGGAGCTGGCGATCGCGCGGGCGCTGGGCTACTCGGAGGCGGAGTTCGACGCGCTCTGGGCGAAGATCATCGACGTGGCGCCGCAGCACATGGGCGCGCACCTGGCTGCCCTGCACTACTGGTGCGAGAAGTGGCACGGTTCGCGGCAGAAGGCCGACGTCTTCGCCCACGCGGCGGCCGCCCGGGCCCCGCGGGGTTCGCTGCTGGCCGCGCTGCCGCTGTTCGCGGTGTACGAGCACCTGCCCGAGGTCAATCTGGTGCGGAGCTTCTACCAGAGCGCGGTCGTGACGCGGGCGGTGGAGGGCGCGCTGTACGCGGTGAACTCCGCGCGGGCGGACGACCCGATGCTGGCGCACGTACGGCACCTGCTGCTGGTCTTCCTGGTGAACATGGAGCGGTGGGCGGAGGCGATGGAGCAGGTCCGGCACGTGGACGGGTACGTCGGCGCGCTGCCGTGGTCGACCACGCCGGACCCGGCGGCGGCGTACGCGGTGTACCGGGCGCTGGCGGTGGCGGGGTACGAGGCGAACGGCGGCTCCCCGGCGACGCTGCCCCGCTGACGGGCCCACCAGTGGGCCGGGGCACGGGAATCCCTGCCCGCCCCCGTCCGTTGAGAGTCCTACAAGGAGGGAATCCATGTTCTCGTACCGCCGCACGCCCGAGCTGCCCACCCGCGAGGAGGCCCTGAAGGGCCGCCTGGAAGCGCAGTTCACCCTGCCCGAGCGCCACACGGTCCTCGGCAACCCCCTGGCCGGCCCTTACCCGGAGGACCTGGAGGTCGCGGACTTCGGCCTGGGCTGTTTCTGGGGCGCGGAGCGCAAGTTCTGGCAGACCCCCGGAGTCTGGACCACCGTGGCCGGCTACCAGGGCGGCTTCACCGAGAACCCGGCGTACGAGGAGGTGTGCTCGGGCCGGACCGGCCACACGGAGGTCGTCCGCGTGGTCTACGACCCCTCGCTCGTCTCCTACGAGACCCTCCTGAAGCTCTTCTGGGAGTCCCACGACCCCACCCAGGGCTTCCGCCAGGGCAACGACGTCGGCACCCAGTACCGCTCGGCGATCTACACCCACTCCCCCGCCCAGCAGGCGACGGCCGAAGCCTCCCGCGCGGCGTACCAGCGCGTCCTGGCCGCCTCGGGCTACGGCGAGATCACCACGGCCGTCCTCCCGGCCTCGGACCGCCCCTTCTGGCCGGCGGAGCCGTACCACCAGCAGTACCTCGACAAGAACCCGGGCGGCTACTGCGGCATCGGCGGCACGGGCGTCTCCTGCCCGATCGGCGTGGCCGCCGCCGAGTGACCTCCCCGCTCACCGACCCCGCGCACGCGCGGCTGACCCGGCTCTGGGAGGCCCTGCGGCCTCCCGGGCCGATGGAACCGTACGAGCTGAGGTCGGCGTACCGCGACCGGTGGGTGCGCTTCCACAGCCTGCCGGATTCGAAGCGCTACGCGGAGGACGAAGGGGAGTACGCGATCCTCCTCGACCGGTACAACACAGTCCTCGACGAGCTCTTCGCGGGCGGCGAGATCTACGTGGTGACCACCGGCTGGTCCGACCCCTCGGAGCACGAGGCCGGCCCGGCGCAACGCCGCGCCCTCCACCCGGAGGGCACGCTGTGGACGACTCTGGACGACACCGAAGACGCGGACCCGGACTTCCACACACGCTGGTACTTCTACGCCGACCGCCGCCGCTGGCAGCCCGGCTGCCTCGACGAACTGCTCCGCGCGGTCGCGGAGGACGAACTGCCGGGCATCTTCGTGACGGACCCCGACCTCACCCGCATGTACCACCCGTACGACGGGGGCGCGGACGTCATCCTCGCCACCCCCGCGGAACGGGACCGCATCCTCGTCCGCCACCCCGGCTGGCTCCCGCCGGCCACCGTGACCGCGCTGCGGCGAGATGTGGCGCAGATCTTCCCGGCGGCCCTGCCCGCGTTCACCCGGGAGCTGGACCAGGCGGCGGACCAGTCGCGGGAGACGTGCGACCAGGCCCCGCTGCGACGGTTCATCGCCCAGTGGGCGGCCTACGTGCACATCCAGCGCCAGCCGCACCTCGCCTCGGAGCTGCGGCGCTGGGAAGACACCGCCGCCACCGGTGACGCCGACCGGGCGCGGCGGGCCGCCTCCGAGATCGGCAGGATCCTCGACACGGCCCACACCGCCCTCGGCGGTCCGCCCCTGTGACACCGCACGGGCCTTCGCCGCCGGTGGTGACCGGGTGGTCGTCGTCGGGCGGCGGGCCCGAGCGGATCGTCCTCGACGCCCACGGCCGCGCGCGACCGGCTGCGCGGCTCACTCGCGCGGCTCGACCGGCTCGACCGGCGGACGGATCAGATCGTGGAGGTGTCGATGACGAAGCGGTAGCGGACGTCGCTCGCCAGGACGCGATCGTAGGCCTCGTTGATCTGTTCGGCGGCGATGACCTCGATCTCCGAGCCCAGGCCGTGCTCGGCGCAGAAGTCCAGCATCTCCTGGGTCTCGGCGATGCCGCCGATCATCGAGCCGGCGAGGGTCTTGCGGCCGCGGATGACGGAGAACAGGTTCAGCGAGACCGGCTCCTCGGGGGCGCCGACGTTCACCAGCGCGCCGTCGACCTTCAGCAGGTTCAGGTACGCGTCCAGGCCCAGCGGCGCGGAGACGGTGGAGAGGATCAGGTCGAAGCTGCCGGCCAGCTCCTCGAAGGTGGTCTCGTCGTTCGTGGCGTAGTAGTGGGAGGCGCCCAGCTTCAGGCCGTCCTCCCGCTTGCGCAGGGACTGGGACAGGACGGTGACCTCCGCGCCCAGGGCTGCCGCGATCTTCACGCCCATGTGGCCGAGGCCGCCGAGGCCGACGATCGCGACCTTCTTGCCCGGGCCCGCCTTCCAGTGCTTGAGGGGGGAGTACAGGGTGATGCCGGCGCACAGCAGGGGCGCGGCGACGTCGAGGGCGAGGCCGTCGGGGATGCGGACGGTGTAGTTCTCGTCGACGACGACGTGGCTGGAGTAGCCGCCGTACGTGGGCTCGCCGTTCTTGTCGAGGGCGTTGTAGGTGCCGGTCATGCCCTTGACGCAGAACTGCTCCTGGCCGCTCAGGCAGTACGCGCAACGGCGGCAGGAGTCGACGAAGCAGCCGACGCCCACCCGGTCGCCGACCGCGAACTTCGTGACGCTCGGGCCGACTTCGGTGACGACACCGGCGATCTCGTGGCCGGGGACCATCGGGAAGATGCCCCCGCCCCAGCCGTCGCGCGCCTGGTGGATGTCGGAGTGGCAGATGCCGGCGTACTTGATGTCGATGAGGACGTCGTGCTCGCCGACCGGGCGGCGCGGGACGGTGGTGCGCTCCAGCGGGGCCTTGGGGGCGGGGACGGCGTAGGCGGCGACCTGAGTGACCTGGGGGGCCTGGGGGGCCTGGGTGACAGACATGGGGGGCTCTCCTCGGACGAGGACGTCATGCGTGACGTCACACGGTGATGACGTACGTCGGGTCATGACGTCCGTGCTGCGATGACCGCAACGATGCCAAGCACGCGGCCGGGCACCCAGCCCCCTGCCGTACCTAGGACTGCTGGACCTACCCCTGGCGGGGTCAGGCTCGGGCCCGCGCCGGGCACCCCCGCGCGGGGATACTGGCGCTATGGACCACCTTGATCAGCATGCCGAGCTGGGCGAGTTCCTGCGCTCCCGCCGCGGACGGCTGCGCCCCGAGGACGTGGGTCTGCCGGACTACGGCCGCCACCGCCGGGTACCGGGGCTGCGCCGCGAGGAGCTGGCGCAGCTGGCCGGGGTGTCGGTGGCGTACTACACGCGTCTGGAGCAGGGGCACGGGCACAACGTGTCGGCGGACGTACTGGACGCCATCGCGCGGGCGCTGCGCCTGGACGGCACGGAAATGGCGCACCTGACCCACCTGGCGAGCCCGCGCACCCGCAAGCGGCGCCAGCCCCGGCGCCCGCAGCAGGTCCGCCCGGAGCTGCGCACGCTGCTGGAGGCGATGGACGGCGTACCGGCGTACCTGGTGGGGCGGCGGCAGGACGTCATCGGCTGGAACCGGCTGGCGGCGGCCGTCTTCGGCGACTTCGGTGCGCTGCCCCCGGCCGAGCGGAACCTGGTGCGGCTGGTGTTCCTCGACGCGGCGACCGCCGATCTGTACGCGGACTGGGAGTGCCGGGCGTGCGAGGTGGTGAGCAACCTGCGCATGTACGCGGGCCAGCACCCGGACGACGAGCAGCTGTCGGCGCTGGTCGGGGAGCTGTCGGTGAAGAACGAGGAGTTCCGGCGGCTGTGGGCGGCGCACACGGTGGCGGACAAGACCCACGGGGTGAAGCGGCTGAGGCATCCGCTGGTGGGTGAGCTGCTGCTGTCCTTCGAGACGCTGACCCTGCCGGACGACCCGGCCCAGTTCCTGGTCACCTTCCACGCCGAGCCGGGCTCCCCTTCGGCGGACGCCCTGCGGATGCTGTCCTCCTGGTCGGCGCCGTCGCCCGTGCCCGCCTCCGCGCCGGCCCCGGCCGAGGAGTCGGCCTGACGCCTTGACGGGGTTACGGGCGGCTCAGACCTTCCGCTGGAAGACCGCCACCGGGCGTTCCCGCCGGTATCCCAGGGCCTCGTTCACGGCCAGCATCGGGGTGTTCTCGTCGGCCACCGTCGTGCCGATGCGGCGCAGCGCCGGGTGGCGCTCGGCGGCTGCCGCCTGCATGTGCAGTTTGACGGCGCGGCCGAGGCCGTGGCCCCGGTGGGCGGGGACGACCACCGTGTCGTACTGGAGGCCGCGCGGGCCCGCCGGGTCGGGCAGCACCAGAACCGTGTACGCCGCCACCTCGCCGGCCGGTGTGACCGCCGCGACCATGGTGTGCTCGCCCCCGCGGTCCACGACCAGGCGCTGCGCCGCTTGGACGCGCTCCGGCGTCCAGGCCTGGATCCGCTCGTCCATGTCCCCGCTCGGGGCGTCCTCCATGGCCATGTGGGCCTCGGCGGCGGCGGGCGCCCACGCGTCGGGCAGCACGCCGTGCCAGGTGTGGATCTCGTAGCCGGGTGTGGCGGGCACCGGCGCCGGCTCCCGCGGCAGCTCCCGCACGTACCAGGCCAGGGCCAGTACGTTCTCGAACCCCAGGCTCTCGGCGAATGCCTGTCCGGCGCCGCCGAGTTCGGTCACCGTGGCGACCGAGGTCCGGTCCTCGGCGAGGAGTTCCTCGTGGACCCGCCGCCACAGGGCCGTGCCCACGCCCCGGCGGCGCGCGTGCGGGCGTACGGCCAGGACGTCGAGGAAGGCGGTGTGGGTGTTTCCCTCGTCGGAGGGCAGGATCAGCGCGGCGACGCCCTCGTCCGTCCGCGCGGTCCAGTGCGCGATCCGCCCCCGTACCGACGGCACCCGCAGCCGCCCCGCGATTTCGTCGCGGGTCGGCGCGGGTACGTCGGGCAGGTGGGGCAGGTCGGCGGCCTGGGCCGCGGCCAGGACCTGCCACCAGGCGGTGATTTCGGCGTCGGAGGCGGGTTCGGAGAGCGCGTTGACCATCGTCATGCTCCGGACCCTAGAGCGCGCCACGGCCGATTCGCTCAGGGATTTTCCGTCACTGCCACCTTGCCGCGCCGGATCGTCGCGACGCGCGGCGCGCGCTTCGCCAGTGCACTGTCATGTGTGACCATCACGAAGGTCAGCCCGTGGTCCTTCCACAGCCCTTCCAGCACCTCCATGATCTCGTCCCGCATCGACTCGTCGAGATTGCCGGTGGGCTCGTCGGCCAGCAGCACCTTGGGCCGCTTCACCACGGCCCGCGCGATCGCGACGCGCTGCTGCTGCCCGCCGGACATCTCGTCCGGCAGGTGGCCCATGCGCTCGCCCAGGCCTACGGACTCCAGGGCCTCGGCGGCCCGTTCGCGCCGCTCGCGCGCCTTCAGGCCGAGGGGGACGAGGGCCGTCTCGACGTTCTCCTGGGCGGTCAGCGTCGGGATCAGGTTGAAGGACTGGAAGACGAAGCCGATGTTCTCCGCCCGGACGCGGGTGAGCCGGGCCTCGGACACCGACGCCAGGTCCAGGCCGTCGAACACGACCTGCCCGGCCGTCGGCCGGTCGAGCGCGCCGAGCATCTGGAGCAGCGTCGACTTGCCGCCGCCGGTGGGGCCCTGGATGACGAGCCGGCCGCCGTCCTCGATGGTCAGGTCGACCCCGGCGAGGGCGTCGACCGATTTCTTGCCGCGCTGGTAGCGCTTGGTGACTCCGCTGAGTTCGTACATGTCGTTCGTTCCTCGCTTGCGTGGCCGTGGTGGGGAGTCGGTGGGCGACTGGGGGCTATTCGACGCGGCGCAGCGCGTCCGCCGGCCGGAGCCGGGAGGCCCGCCAGCCGCCGAAGCCGCCCGCGACGAGTCCGCCGGCGACCGCGAGGGCGACGGCCAGGCCGATGGTGGAGAGCGAGACGGGTGCGGTGAGGGCCACGTCCAGGGCCTTGCCGGCGGCCTGGCGGGCGCCGGGGCCCATCATCCGGACCCCTCCCGCGCCACCGCCGGGTCCGCCGCCGCCCGCGAGCTGTGCGGTGAGGCTGGGGCTCAGGGCGGTGATCAGGTACGCGGCCCCGAGGCCGATGCCGATGCCGAGGGCGCCGCCGATGAGGCCGTTGACCAGGGCTTCGCCGACGACCTGGCCGGTGACGCGGCCGCTCTTCCAGCCCAGTGCCTTGAGGGTGCCGAACTCCCGCACCCGCCGGGAGACGGCGGAGGAGGTGAGGAGGCCGGCGACGAGGAACGCGGCGGCGAGGACGGCGTACGAGAGCCAGGTGCCGACGGTGGAGGCGAGCGAGGAGGCCGTGGACAGCGAGCCGGAGACGGTGTCGGCGAGGTCGGCGGAGGTGGTGACCGTGGTGTCGGGGACGTTCTTCTGGATGGCCTGCTTGACGTCGGCGAGGCCCTGGGAGTCCTCGGCCTGGACGTAGACGGTGGTGATCTTGTCGGGGGTCCCGGCGAGGGTCTGGGCCTGCTTGAGCGGGACGTAGACGTTGGCGGCGGCGTCCCCGCTGTCGGCGGTGGCGATGCCGACGACCTTGAACCTGGTGTTCTTGACGGTGACTTCGGAGCCGATCTCCAGCTTGCTCTTCTTGGCGTAGGCGCTGTCGACGACGGCGACGGCCGCGTCGGTCTCGTCGGCCTCGAAGCCCCGGCCCGAGGTGATCTTGGAGGTGGTCAGCGGGCCGAGCTTCGGCTGGGTGACGTCCGTGCCGTACACGGAGAAGGAGTTGACGTCGAAGTCGGCGCCGCCGCCCTGGACCGTGTCGCCGGGACCGCCCGTGCCGCCCGCCGTGGCGCCGGGCTTGGCCGCCGTACCGCCCTCGGCGCGCTTGACCTCGCCGCGCTTGAACTGCCCGTTGACCTTCATCACCTGGAGGCTGAGGCCGCCGACGGCCTGGGCGACCCCGTCCTGACCGGCGACCTTGCCGACGGTGGCGGCGTCGAGGGTCTCGAAGCCCTGCGGCAGCACCATGTCACTGCTCTGCTCGGCGTCGGATCCCGCCTCCCCCTCGCCCTTCGCGTCGAACTTGAAGCGCGGGCGGGCGGCTGCGGACCCTTCCCCCGGCGGGGCCTGGGCCTTGGTGACGGTCATGTCCGTGCCCAGTCCGTAGAGCGACTGGAGGACCTTGCCCTGGGCTGCCGTCATACCGGCCGAGACGGAGCTGACGACGATGACGAGGGCGATGCCCAGGGCGAGTCCGGAGGCGACGACGAGCGCCGCCTTCCTGCGACGGCGCAACTCGCGCCGGAGGTAGGTGAAGAACATGCGGCCGAAACTAGGCAGCCCTGGTGATCGCCGGATAAGCCGCGGGTAAGAGTCCGATGAGAAGCCCGGCCGAGGAGACCTGCCGGACCTGCCGAGGAGACCTGCGAAAAGACGGACGGCGGGGAGCCCGTGCAGGGCTGCCCGCCGTCCGTCGGCGTTCTCAGAGGGGGGTTCAGGAGGCCGCGCCGGCCTTCCACTCCGCCCAGTTCATGTTCCAGCCGTTGAGGCCGTTGTCCGCCTTGATGACCTTGTCCGGGGAGTTCACCACGGTGACCACGTCGCCGATGAGCGAGTTGTCGAAGAACCACGCACCGGGCTGGTTCGGGTCGTTGGCGCCCTTGGCGTCGTTCAGCCCGACACAGCCGTGGCTGGTGTTCACGCTGCCGAAGACCGAGTCGGCTCCCCAGTAGTTGCCGTGGATGAAGGTGCCGGAGGTGGACAGCCGCATCGCGTGCGGGACGTCCTTGATGTCGTACTCGCCCTTGCCGTCGCTGTCCTTGAAGCCGACGGTGGCGCCGTCCATCCGGGTCTCCTTGAACTTCTCGGAGATCACCATCTGGCCGTTGTACGTCGGGTTCTCCGGGGAGCCCGCCGAGATCGGGATGGTCTTGAGGACCGCGCCGTCGCGGGTGACGACCATCGTCTTCGCCTTCACGTCGACGGTGGAGACCTGGCTCCGGCCGACCTTGAAGGTGACGGTCTTGTTCTGGACGCCCTGGATGCCGGGCGCGCCCTGCACGCCTTCCAGCGCCAGCTTCAGCGTGACGGTGGAGTTCGCCTGCCAGTACTGCTCCGGGCGGAAGTCGAGCCGCTGCGAGCCGAACCAGTGGCCGACGACTTCCTGGCCACTGCTGGAGGTGACGTTGATGGCCGCCTGGACGGCCTTCTGGTCCTTGATCGGCTTGTTGAAGGTGATCGAGACTGGCATGCCGACGCCGACCGTCTGGCCGTCGTCCGGGATGAACGAGCCGACGAAGCTGTTCTCCGGGGAGACGGTGGTGAAGGAGGCGTTCTCGTGCGCCTCGCGGCCGGCCTCGTCCTTCGCCGTCGCCGACAGGGCGTACTTGGTGGAGCGCTTCAGCGCGCCGTCCGGCTTCCAGCTCTTGCCGTCGGCGGCGATCTTGCCCGCCACGGCCGTGCCCTCGGTGCTCTTCAGCTCGACCTTCGTCAGCGTGCCGTCACTGACCGTCACGTTCGCCGCGTCGTTGAGACCGACGTTGGTGGCGCCGTCCTTGGGCGCGATGGCTATTCGGGCCTTGGACGTGTCCTTGGCCGCCGCCGCGTCGACATCCGCCTGCGACTTGCCGGCCTCCGCGCTGCCCTGCGGCTTCTCGGTGCCCCCGTCGTTGCAGGCCGAGAGCATCAGTACGCCACCGAGCACGGCGGATATGGCCACCATGGACCTCGTCCGCCGTTTGCTGTACGTCCTCACACGTCACTCCATCGTTGCCGTCGCAGTCCCAAGGACACCGGCCCGAGGGTGCCTTCCCGGGACGGGCGCGGGCAGGGGGCGAACCCCCTGCTCGTCACTGACAACGCGTTGACGACGCGGTTCGGTTCCACATTCCCTTCGAATGTGGGCAACCCCACGGTCAGGCGTTGTCGGCCTCTTCTTCGAAGTCCCCATCTTCCTCGTCCATGTCCCACTCCAGGGACTCGGGGTCGTATTCGACCGGTTCACTGCTCCACGAGGCCTGCGCCAGTTCCAGTCCCGGCAGCTCCGCGACCAGGTCAGTGGGGTCGACGAGGTAGGCCAGCGCCTCCGACTCGTCCTCCCGCACGGCCGATTCGGCGTGTCCGCGCTCCTCGTCCGGCATGAACTCGTCGGCCTTGATGTGCTCGAGCGCGGCGCTGATGAGCGCCTCGGAGTCGGACACCTCCAGCACCAAATCAACCCGAAGCCGTACGTATCGTGATGTCTCAGAAGGGTTCATACGACGGAGAGTAAGCCCGCGACAGCCTCGACTTTCCCGCGACCCGCCCCTTTCACTAGCATCTGCGCACACGGCCAATTCGCTGCTGCCCCAAGGGGGATCGCACCGTGTCCGCACGTCGACCGCTGTTCACCGCTCTCGGAGCGACCACCCTCCTCGCCGCCCTCTGGTTCGTCCCCTCGGCGAACGCCACCGCACCCGGGCACTCCGCGAGCCCTTCCGCCGCGCCCGCAGCCGCCAACACGGGCAACACCGGCACGGTCACCGGCGTCGGTACGGGTTCGACCCCGGCCGTCGTCCCCCTCACGCTCGCCGACACCGGCAGCACCGACACCGCCCCGTACGTCATGGCCGGCACGCTCTTCCTCGGCCTCGGGGCGGGCTTCGTGACCTTCTCCGTACGCCGCTCCCGCACCCTGTGAACGACTGTGCCCCCGGAGGATCGGATCCTCCGGGGGCACGGCCTCACACGGCGCCGCTCGGCCGCGTGACGCCCGTCAGGCGAGCGGTCCCGTCACCGGCTCCACCGCCGCGACCAGCGCGCCGGCCCGCACGAACGCGTCGGCGGCGGCCAGGTCGGGGGCGAGGAAACGATCCGGCCCGGGCCCCTGCACACCCGCCGCCCGCGCCGCCGCGATGGCGGCCTGGCTGGCCGGCGCGGGGGTCAGCCCGTGGCGCAGCTCGATGGCCCGGGTGGCGGCGTAGAGCTCGATCGCGATGATCCGGGTGAGGTTGTCGATCGCCGTACGCAGCTTGCGCGCGGCCGACCACCCCATGGAGACGTGGTCCTCCTGCATGGCCGAGGACGGGATCGAGTCGGCGGACGCCGGCACGGCGAGCCGCTTCATCTCGCTGACCAGGGCGGCCTGCGTGTACTGGGCGATCATGAGGCCGGAGTCGACGCCGGCGTCGTCCGCGAGGAACGGCGGCAGGCCGTGGCTGCGGTTCTTGTCGAGCAGCCGGTCGGTGCGGCGCTCGGCGATGGAGCCGAGGTCGGCGGCGGCGATGGCCAGGAAGTCGAGCACGTAGGCGACCGGGGCGCCGTGGAAGTTGCCGTTGGACTCGACGCGCCCGTCGGGCAGCACCACCGGGTTGTCGACGGCGGCGGCCAGTTCGCGGGAGGCCACCAGCGCGGCGTGCGCCATGGTGTCGCGGCCCGCGCCGGCGACCTGCGGGGCGCAGCGCACCGAGTAGGCGTCCTGCACGCGCGGCGCGGACTCCTCCTGGAAGTGCCCGGTGAGCCCGGAGCCCTTGAGCACGGCGGCCATGTTGGCGGCGGAGGCGCCCTGGCCGGGGTGCGGCCGGATGGCGTGCAGCTCGGGCGCGAGCACCTTCTCGGTGCCGAGCAGCGCCTCCAGGGTGAGGGCGGCGGTGATGTCGGCGGAGGTGTAGAGCTTGCGGAGGTCGGCGAGGGCCATGACGAGCATGCCGAGCATGCCGTCGGTGCCGTTGAGGAGGGCGAGGCCCTCCTTCTCGCGGAGCTCCACGGGCTCGATCCCGGCCTCGGCGAGCAGCTCGCCGGCCGGGCGGACGGCGCCGTCCGGGCCTTCGGCGTCGCCTTCACCCATCAGCGCGAGCGCGCAGTGGGAGAGCGGCGCGAGGTCGCCGGAGCAGCCGAGGGAGCCGTACTCGTGGACGACGGGGGTGATCCCGGCGTTCAGCACGTCGGCCATGGTCTGGGCGACGGAGGGCCGTACGCCGGTGTGCCCGGAGGCGACGGTCTTCAGGCGCAGGAACATCAGGGCGCGCACGACCTCGCGCTCGACGCGCGGGCCCATGCCGGCGGCGTGCGAGCGGACGATGTTGCGCTGGAGCTGCGCGCGCAGCTCGGGGCTGATGTGCCGGGAGGCGAGGGCGCCGAAGCCGGTGGAGACTCCGTAGACGGGCTCGGGCTTGGCGGCCAGGGCGTCGACGATCTCGCGGGCGCGGCCGAGCGCTTCCAGCGCCTCGCCGGACAGCTCGACCCGCGCGTTGCCGCGGGCGACGGCGATGACGTCCTCGGCGGTGGTCCCGGACGTTCCCACCACGACAGTGTGCATATCCATATTCAGCACCCTACGGACTGAATCCCTTCATGTCACTAGCCAACGTGTCACGATCAAGTCCTACGAGTAACCCTTACGAGTCAGCTTCCCGAGCATCATCACGAGCCATCCTCACGGCGACCCCGGAAGCGACGGCGTTCACCCGGGACCTCCTGCGCCGCGGCGTCCGCGAGCCGCACCACGGCGGTGTCCCGTCCGGCCACCACGGGCTTCGGCAGGCGCGCCGCCTTGGCCTTGTACTGGGCGGCGTCCGCCAGCCGGAACAGTCGCCGCGAGGAGGTCACCGGCCCGATCGAGTCCCCGGTGGAGGCCACCCCGCAGGCCGCCCCCTCGCCCAGCTCCAGCTCGGCGGCCCGCAGGCAGACCTCCTCGGTGACCCGTACGACCTCGTCCGCCGGCGGGCCCACGCTCACCAGGCAGAACTCGTCACCGCCCAGCCGCGCCACCAGCGAGCCCGGCAGCATGGCCCCGCACAGGCTCAGCACGGACCCGAACCGCTCCAGCAGCCGGTCGCCGGTGGCGTGGCCGAGGGTGTCGTTGACCTTCTTGAGCCCGTTCAGGTCGCACACCACCAGGCTCACCACCGCCCCGGTCCGCCGGTGCTCCTCCAGCGCCTCGTCGAGCCGCATGTCCACGGCCCGCCGGTTGGCCAGGCCGGTCAGCGGATCGGTGAAGGCGAGGCGCCGGGCCTCCTCCAGCCGGTCGCTCTGCGCCAGCCCGGCGGCCACGACGGCCGCCAGCACGGTCGCGAACTCGGCGTCGTCGTCGTCGAAGTCCGGGAGGCCCTCGTCCCGGGCGACGTACAGCTCGCCCCAGGCCCGGCCGCTGAGCACGATCGGCGCGACCACGCAGGTTCCGCGCCCGCGCAGGCGCAGGGCCTCGCCCCGCCGCCCCGGCCGGTCGCCCACGGCGCTCTCGACCCAGGCGTGCGGTCCGCCGCCACCGGCCCACAGCTCGTGCAGGAACTCGGTGATCTCCGGGAAGTCGTGCACGGGATAGGACTCGTCCTCGGGGAACTCCTCCTCCCCGGCCCGCCGCTCCCCCTCGTTCACCAGGACCCGCAGCCGCCCGCGCTCGCGCTCCCACGCGGAGACGGCGGCGAACGACCCGTCCATCGCCACCCGCGCCCCGCGCGCGGCCGCCCGCAGGCTGTCCCGCGGCGCGCACGCCGCCGCCATGGCCTGCGCGAGGCCCACGACGGCTCGCAGCCGCCCATCAACTCCCATCACCCCAGATTAGGGAGTTTTATCCGATTTAGTGACAATGGGCGCGACTTTCGGTACAACCAAGATCACGAACGGTGACGGCGTGACGCCCCGGCCCGAGTCGGCCCTGCTCGCCCCTACTCCCCCGGCCCCTACTCCCCGGGCCACTGCGGACGGCGCTTCTCGTTGAACGCGGCGACGCCCTCGGCCCGGTCCCCCGAGAAGGCCACCGCCCGCCACGCCGCGTCCTCGATCTCCAGCCCGGCCGCCAGGTCCATCCCGTGCCCCAGCCGCAGCGCCCGCTTCGCCGCGCGCAGCCCGACCGGGGAGTTCGCCGCCATCTGCCCGGCCAGGGCAAGGGCCTGCGTACGGTCCTCGCCCGCCGGAGCCACCGAGTCCACCAGCCCCAGGGCAAGCGCCTCGGCGGCCTCCACCCGGCGCGCCGTGAAGATCAGCTCGGCGGCCCGCGCCGCCCCGACCCGGCGCGGAAGCAGCTGCGTACCGCCACCGCCCGGGATCACGCCGACCGACACCTCCGGCAGCCCGACCACCGCCGTCTCGTCGGCCACGATCACATCGCAGGCCAGCGCCAGCTCGAAGCCGCCGCCCAGCGCGAAGCCGTGCACCGCCGCGATCGTGGGCATCGGCAGCTCCAGCACGCCGCCGTAGGCCGCCCGGGCGGTCGGCCGCTGCCGCACCAGCTCGGCGTCCGACAGCGCGTTGCGTTCCTTGAGGTCGGCACCGACACAGAACGCCCGCTCGTGCGTGGAGGACAGGACGACCACCCGCGCCGAAGCGTCGGCGGCCAGCGCCGCGCACGCCGACCCGATCGAGCGGGCCATCTCCGTGGAGACCGCGTTCATCGCCTTCGGGCGGTCCAGGACCAGCTCCGCGACGGCCCCGTCGTCACCGTGCCGCCGCACCGCCACGAATTCCCCGAAACGGACCTCGTCCACAGCCACGGCACTCTCCCCGGAAAAACGGTTAACGAACGTTACCCGGGATCTTAGGCGTCCGCCGCGTCAGCGACCAGGGCTCCACGACACCCAGCCCGCGCACGGGCCGCTGCCACATCGGCTGGAGCGCGAAGCGGTACGCGCCGCCGCCCTCCTCCAGCTCCGCCGACTTCTCCGACACCGGCGCGGCCCCGGACCGGCCGAGCTCCTCGGCCATCGCCCCGTCCACCAGCACCGCGTCCTTCGGCGCTATCGACGTCAGCCGGCTCGCCAGGTTCACCGTCGTGCCGAAGACGTCGCCCATCCGCGTCGTCACCGTGCCGAAGGCGATCCCGACCCGCAGCTCGGGCATCTGCGGATCCGCCCCCATCGTCTCGATCAGCCGCAGCGCGATCTCCGCCGCCGTGGCCGCTTCGTCCGCCGCGTACAGCACCTCGTCGCCGAGCGTCTTGATCAGCCGCCCGCCGTGCGCGGCCACCAGGTCCGCCGCCGTCGTCTCGAAGGCCTCGACCAGTTCGCCGAGCTCCTCCTCCTCCAGCCGCCGCGTGAGCCGCGTGAAGCCGACCAGGTCCGCGAAGCCCACCGCGAGCCGCCGGTCGACCATCTCCTCGTCGTCCGCGACCTGCACCACCCGCCCGGTGGCGGCCGCCAGCTGGCGCCGCCACACGTAGACGAGGAACTCCTCCAGCTCCGGCAGCAGCAGCTCGACCAGCGGGTACGTGACCTCCGTACGGGTCATGCCCGGCTCCGGCGGCTCCGTCAGACCCTCCAGGAAGGAGTCGATCTGCCATTCCGCCAGCCGGGCGGTCGTCTGCCCGGTCGACCGCGCCACCTGCACCGCCATCGGCTCGGACAGCAGCCCGGCCTCCACCAGACCGGCCAGCCGGCGCAGCGCCAGGACGTCCGCCTCCGTCAGGGCCTTGGCCTGGCCGATGTCGGCGAAGCCCATGGCCCGCCAGAAGCGGGAGGCCAGCTCCATCGAGACGCCGGCGCTGCGGGCGGCCTGGAAGGGCGTGTACCGGCGCTCGGCGCCCAGGATCAGCTGCTCGAGCCGGATGGCGAGCGGATCGGCCGTCGGCTGGGCCGTGTGGTCGACCTCGTGGTGCGGAGTGTGCTGGTCCCGCCCGATCGGAGTACCGGGACCGGTCGCGGAGCCGGACCCGGCCGCGCTGGACGTAGAGTCGTCGACGGTCAAGGGCCGCCTCCTGTCCATTCCGTGCGCACTTCCGAATCGGGTGATCACCGGCAGTACCGGATCGCCTAAACCATACGGCAGGTGTGCCGTAGCTCACTCCCCTTGCCGGAGCCCGGTTCGCCTCCGGGTCAGTGGAGCGACCTCAGGTGGACCACGTCGCCCGCGCCCACCGCCTCCCGCTCCCCCGCGACCGTACGGATCACCAGGCGGCCGTCCGCGTCCACCGCTTCGGCCGAACCGGTGAGGGTCCGCCCACCCGGCAGGTCCGCCCGGACGTGCTTGCCGAGGGTCGCGCAGTGCGCCGCGTACGTCTCCTGCAGCCCGCTGGCCCCCGGGTCTCCGCCCGCCTCGCGCCAGTTCCCGTACCACTGCTCCAGCGACCGCAGCACGGCCTTGAGCAGCGGCTCCCGGTCCGTCACGATCGCCCCGGCCAGGGCGAGGGACCCGGCGGTCGGTACGGGGAGCTCGTCCTCGGTGAGGGTGACGTTGAGGCCGATCCCCATGACGACACCCCCGGGCACCCGCTCGGCCAGGATGCCGCCGGTCTTGCGCTCGTGGCCCTGGACGCTGACCAGCAGGTCATTGGGCCACTTGAGGTGCGTGTCCACGCCCGCCGCCCGGGACAGCCCGGTCGCGGTGGCCACCCCGGCCAGCAGGGTCAGCCACCCCCACCGCTCCTCGGGCACGCCGGCGCCCGGCTTGAGCAGCACCGAGAAGAACAGCCCGGACCGGGCCGGCGCGACCCAGCTGCGCTCCAGCCGCCCGCGCCCGGCGGTCTGCTCCTCGGCGACGAGCACGGCCCCCTCGGGCAGCCGCTCGGCGCGCGCCGCGAGATCGGTATTGGTGGACCCGGTGGAGCCGACCACCTCCAGGGAGGTCCACAGCCCACCGTCGACGACGAGGGCCCGCTGAAGCGCGGCGGTGTTCAGGGGCGGCCGGTCCAAGCTGGACCAACGACCTGCGGAAGCTCCGCCTGAAGCATCTGATGGAGTCATGCAAGCCAGACTAGGTGTGTCATACGCCGCACTGCCGAGCGCCATGCCCGCCGATACGCTACGCACCAGTAGCCAGCCGCAGTCAATCAATTGACCAGGCAGTTGACACCACACAGGGAGCCGCGCCCCGATGTCACAACCCTCAGAGCCGATCGACATGCACACGACCGCGGGCAAGCTCGCGGATCTGCGGCGCCGAGTCGAGGAAGCCACCCATGCGGGCTCCGAGCGCGCCGTGGAGAAGCAGCACGCCAAGGGCAAGCTCACCGCGCGTGAGCGGGTGGCGCTGCTGCTGGACGAGGGGTCCTTCGTAGAGCTGGACGAGTTCGCCCGGCACCGGTCGACCAGCTTCGGGCTGGAGAAGACCCGCCCCTACGGCGACGGCGTCGTCACCGGCTACGGCACGGTGGACGGCCGGCCCGTGGCCGTGTTCTCGCAGGACTTCACCGTCTTCGGCGGAGCCCTCGGCGAGGTCTACGGCCAGAAGATCATGAAGGTGATGGACTTCGCGCTGAAGACGGGCTGCCCGCTCGTCGGCATCAACGACTCCGGCGGCGCCCGCATCCAGGAGGGCGTCAGCGCGCTCGGGATGTACGGCGAGATCTTCCGCCGCAACGTGCACGCCTCCGGCGTGATCCCGCAGATCAGCCTCGTCGTCGGGCCCTGCGCGGGCGGCGCGGTGTACTCCCCCGCCATCACCGACTTCACGGTGATGGTCGACCAGACCTCGCACATGTTCATCACCGGCCCGGACGTCATCAAGACGGTCACCGGCGAGGACGTCGGTTTCGAGGAGCTGGGCGGGGCGCGCACCCACAACAGCACCTCCGGCGTGGCGCACCACATGGCGGGTGACGAGAAGGACGCGATCGAGTACGTCAAGTCACTGCTGGCGTACCTGCCGTCGAACAACCTCTCCGAGCCGCCCGCGTTCCCGGAGGAGGCGAGCACCGAGGTCTCCGGAGCCGATCTCGAACTCGACACGCTGATCCCCGACAGCGCCAACCAGCCGTACGACATGCACACCGTGATCGAGCACGTAGTGGACGACGCGGAGTTCCTGGAGACGCAGTCGCTCTTCGCGCCGAACATCCTGACCGGCTTCGGCCGGGTCGAGGGCCACCCGGTGGGCATCGTCGCCAACCAGCCGATGCAGTTCGCCGGCTGCCTGGACATCGACGCCTCGGAGAAGGCGGCGCGGTTCGTCCGTACGTGCGATGCCTTCAACATCCCGGTGCTGACGTTCGTCGACGTTCCGGGCTTCCTGCCCGGCACCGACCAGGAGTACAACGGAATCATCCGGCGCGGCGCGAAGCTGATCTACGCGTACGCCGAGGCCACCGTCCCCCTGATCACGGTCATCACCCGCAAGGCCTTCGGCGGCGCCTACGACGTCATGGGCTCCAAGCACCTGGGCGCCGACCTCAACCTGGCCTGGCCCACCGCGCAGATCGCCGTGATGGGCGCACAGGGCGCGGTGAACATCCTGCACCGCAGGACCATCGCGGAGGCGGACGATGCGGAGGAGACGCGCGCGCGGCTGATCACCGAGTACGAGGACGCGCTGCTCAACCCGTACACGGCCGCCGAGCGCGGTTACATCGACGCGGTGACCATGCCGTCCGAGACCCGGGCCCACGTGGTGAAGGGGCTGAGGCAGCTGCGGACCAAGCGGGAGTCCCTGCCGCCGAAGAAGCACGGCAACATCCCCCTCTAGCCCCATCCAGACCCGCCAGGAGGTCTCTGTGGTGATCAAGGTCGTCAAGGGCAATCCGACCCCCGAGGAGCTGGCCGCCGCACTGGCGGTGGTCCAAGCGCGCGCGGCGGCGCTGGCCTCGGCTCCGTCGGGCGCGCCCCGGGTACGGGACGAATGGGCCTCGCCGGCCCGGGTCGCCGGGCGGCGGATGCCGCAGCCCGGGCCGCGCGCGTGGGGCCGTACGTACTGGCCCGGCCAGGGCTGAAGATGGCGTGAACGGACGGTGGCGCTTGAGTACTCGTACTCAGGCGCCACTCCCGTCCCCGGGGCCAGGATCGGAGCATGCTCTGGTCAGACCCGAAGAACGAGCCGCCGAAGGACATGCGCGCCGCCCAGGCCATGCTGCGGCGGCTGGTCGTCGTGCTCGCCCTCGCGATGGTGGTGGGGGTGTACGTGCTCGGCGTGCCCCCCTTCTGAGAGCGGCGCGGGGGTGGGGCGGGGGCCGGCGGGGCCCGCCCTACGATGGCCCCCATGACCGAAACCCCTCTGCCTGAAAGCGGGCGACGCACGCTCGTCCTCGCCTCCGCCTCCCCCGCCCGCCTGAACCTGCTGCGGCAGGCCGGACTCGCCCCGCACGTGATCGTCAGCGGGGTCGACGAGGACGCGCTGGACGCGGACACGCCGGCCGAGCTGGCGCTGCTGCTGGCCGAGGCGAAGGCGGCCGTCGTGGCGGCCCTGGACGAGGCCAAGGGCGCGCTGGTGATCGGCTGCGACTCGGTGCTGGAGCTGGACGGCGAGGCGCTGGGCAAGCCGGCGGACGCGGCGGAGGCCACCGCCCGCTGGAAGTCGATGCGCGGGCGGTCCGGCGTACTGCGCACCGGGCACTGCGTGATCGACACGGCGAACGGCCGTCAGGTCTCGGCGACGGCGTCCACGACGGTCCGCTTCGGCGAGCCGACGGACGCGGAAGTGGCCGCGTACGTGGCGAGCGGCGAGCCGCTGCACGTGGCGGGGGCGTTCACCCTGGACGGGCTTTCGGCGCCGTTCATCGACGGCATCGACGGCGATCACGGCAATGTGATCGGGCTCTCGATGCCGCTGCTGCGCTCCCTGCTGGGGGAACTGGATGTGTCCATCACGGATTTGTGGGCTTGAGCTTTCCGAGCGGCACGGGCGGGGCGGGCGGCGCGGGCGGGGCGTCCTGAGGTGCTGCGGGCGGGGCGGCGTAGAGCATCAGGCTCAGGACGAGCAGGCACAGGATCACCATCAGCGCCGCGAAGACGGCCCAGCCCGCGAGGCCGACGGCGAGCGTGCCGAGCAGTCCGTGGGTGACGGCCGCGGTGATGAGCACGACGCGGGCGAAGCGGCCGGGCGCGCGGTCCCGTACGGCGGCGACGGCGAGGAGTGCGGCGCACAGCAGGAGGAAGGCGCCCATGGCCGCCCCCAGGCCGTACGTCGCCTTGGACATGACGTCCGGGTCGCTGCCGGCGATGGACATCGACTGGTTCGCGGTCGTCGCGCCCAGCACGACATGGACGAGTACGAGCACCGCCGCTTCCGCGACGAGCACGAGCGCGGTCAGCCCGGCCACGAGTCTGCGCAGCACGACGCCCCCATCCCCACACGCCACAAGCATGTTCGACGCCCTGGAGGCTACTAACGAGTAAACCTGTGGACAAGGGGCGAGGGCCGCTTCGTTACGGGAGCGCACCGTGACGGCTCTCACGCAAAGAATGCATAGGCCGTTCGTAGGGACTCCACAAAGAATCAGCGGGGGCCGCTGACCGGGGGAACAGAGACCTCCGCCGTACAACGGGGTTACTGTGCAGTCGGGGATCTCCCTGACCTGGGGCGACACACGGGCTTTTGGAGTCGAGCCTGCATCGAATCACGCTCCGTGTGGGCAAGCTCACCACCGGAGAAGGGTCGAAAGGCCGTGTCGGCTGTCCCTAAACTCAGCTTGTTTCAAGGAGGGAGCCATCGTGCGCAAGGTGCTCATCGCCAACCGTGGCGAAATCGCTGTCCGCGTTGCCCGGGCCTGTCGGGATGCCGGGATCGCGAGCGTAGCCGTCTACGCCGATCCGGACCGGGACGCTCTGCATGTCCGCGCGGCAGACGAAGCTTTCGCGTTGGGCGGTGACACCCCGGCCGCCAGCTACCTCGACTTCGCGAAGGTCCTGCAGGCAGCGGCCGACTCCGGAGCGGACGCCGTCCACCCCGGATACGGCTTCCTGTCGGAGAACGCCGAATTCGCCCAGGCCGTCATCGACGCCGGCCTGACCTGGATCGGCCCGCCCCCGCAGGCCATCCGCGACCTCGGCGACAAGGTCGCCGCCCGCCACATCGCCCAAAGGGCCGGAGCCCCCCTGGTCGCCGGCACCCCCGACCCCGTCAGCGGGGCCGACGAGGTCGTCACCTTCGCCCGGGAACACGGCCTGCCCATCGCCATCAAGGCCGCCTTCGGCGGCGGCGGCCGCGGCCTCAAGGTCGCCCGCACCCTCGAAGAGGTCCCCGAGCTCTACGACTCCGCCGTCCGCGAGGCCGTCGCCGCCTTCGGCCGCGGCGAGTGCTTCGTCGAGCGCTACCTCGACAAGCCCCGCCACGTCGAGACCCAGTGCCTGGCCGACACCCACGGCAACGTCGTGGTCGTCTCCACCCGCGACTGCTCCCTCCAGCGCCGCCACCAAAAGCTGGTGGAGGAGGCTCCCGCCCCGTTCCTGAGCGAGGCCCAGAACGCCGAGCTGTACGCCGCCTCCAAGGCGATCCTGAAGGAAGCCGGCTACGTCGGCGCCGGCACCGTCGAGTTCCTCGTCGGAACCGACGGGACGATCTCCTTCCTGGAGGTCAACACCCGCCTCCAGGTCGAGCACCCGGTCACCGAAGAGGTCGCCGGCATCGACCTGGTGCGCGAGATGTTCCGCATCGCCGACGG
>NZ_JBSFTP010000040.1:0-61857 GCF_053591315.1 Streptomyces sp. NPDC003042 | reverse complement strand
GTTCTGTTGGTCCTGTCGATCGCGGGTGTGTCGGCGTACCAGTTCAGCCCCTGGACCCGAGCCCGGCCCACCGGCGTTTCCCGTTGCCGGGTCCCCCCGTACCACTCCCGGCCAGGGACCCGGCCCGCTCCGCGGCCCCGTGTCCGCGGTACGGGCCGAGCGCCCTGTCCGTTGCCCCCAGTCTGCTTCGTCGCAGGTGGGAGCCCATCCGTACGCGTACTCAAATCGCGTGGGGTCGCGACTGGGTACGGATACTCAGTTCTACGCCGCCGCCGCCCGCGGGCGGCACCGCCGACCGGGGGTCAACGGCTCCCGCTGACCCGCCCCCGCAGCAGGAGCGACAGCGCCGAGTGCACGTCGTCCAGCGACCGCTCGCTCTGGAAGGCCTGCCAGTCGAGCGCGGCCACCAGCACCATGCCCACCAGCGCCGCCGCCGTCAGCGGTACGTCGATCTCGCCGCTGAGCTCTCCCCGCTCGACACCCTCCCGCAGTACCGTCTCCACCACCGCGACCGCTTCCTGGCGGACCACCATCAGGGTGGACTGCCAGGCCCGGTTGGTCCGCCACAGTTCGGCGACGTAGAGCTGGGTGAAGGCCGGATACCGGTCGATGAAGACCAGGCCCGCCCGGATCATCGCGTCGAGGGCCTCGATCCGGCTGCCGCCCCTCGCCTCCGTCTCTTCCGCGGCTGTCCGCAGCGAGGCGGTCAGCAGCCCCACCCCGTGCCGCAGCAACTCCTCGAAGAGGTCGGTCTTGCTGGCGAAGTTGTAGTAGACGGTGCCCTTCGCGACGCCCGCCCGCTCGGCGATCTCGTCGACGGTGGTCGCGGAGAACCCCTGCTCGGCAATGAGGGTGACGGCGGCTTCGTAGAGCTTCTGCCGGGTGGCCTGCCGACGGCCGCCGCCCGTGCCCGTACTGGTGCTGCTGCTTTCCATGGCGCTGATTCTCACAGGTCAACAGCCCCTTACAGGCTCAGTTCGGGGTGCAGCCGGTCCATCGTCCACACCTGCTTGCCCCGGGCGGCGAGCGCGGTGAGGGCCAGGGCTCCGACCGTGAAGGCCACCAGGACCGCGCAGCCCTGCCACACCGGGGCGAGGTCGCCGCCGGTGATGAGCCGACGCAGGCTCTCGACGACGTACGACATCGGCAGGTACGGGTGGATGGCGTTGAAGAAGCCCGGACTGGTCTGGACGGGGTAGGTGCCGCCCGCCGAGGTCAGCTGGAGCATCAGGACGGCGAGGACCAGGATCCGCCCGGCGGCGCCGAACTTGGCGTTGAGCCACTGGACGATCGCGGCGAAGCAGCCGGTGACCAGGAAGAGGAAGGCGACGGTGAGCGCCGGGCGGGCCATCTCCAGGCCGAGACCCCAGTGGAGTACGGACATCAGCAGGCCCACCTGGGCGGCGCCGAGGCCGGCCACGGGCAGCCAGCCCGCGAGGGCGATCCGCCAGGGCGAGGCGCCGGCGGCCAGGGCCCGCCGGTTCATCGGGGCGATCAGCATGTAGGCGACCATCGAGCCGACCCAGAGGGAGAGCGGGATGAAGTACGGGGCGAAGCCGGTGCCGTAGTTGGGCGCCTTGTGCAGGGACTGGTTGGCGAGCTGGACCGGGTCGGCCATGACCTGCGTACGGGCGTCGCGCGTCGGCTGGTCGTAGTCCGGGATCTTGCCGGCGCCGTCGTGCAGGCCGCCTGCGAGTTCGCCGGTGCCGTCGACCAGCTTGTACATGCCGCCGTCGAGGCTGTGCGCGCCGTCGCCGAGCTTGCCGACGCCCTCGTTGATGCGGCCGGAGCCGGTGGAGGCGGATCCGATGCCGGTGTGCAGCTGGGCCATGCCGGTGGCGACCTTCTGGGCGCCGGTGTTGAGCGCGTTGACCTTGGCGACGGCCGCGTCGAGGTCTGCGGCGAGGCCGGGGGCCGCGTCGACGAGCTCGCGGGCCTTCTTCTCCAGGTCGGTCAGCTGGGTACGGAGCTTGCCGACGTCGACGTTCGCGTTCTTGACCAGCGTGCTGACGTCGCCGGTGGCCGCGGCGGTCTCGGCCGAGTCGTCCCTGATCTTCTTCAGGTCGGGGCAGGAGGCCAGGTGCGGCTCGCCGCCCACGGTGACGCAGTGCTTCGTGTAGTAGGCGTCCGTTCCGGCTGCGGCGGTCTTGGCGAGGGCGGCGGCGCGCGGGGCCTTCTCGGTGAAGGTGCCGAGGTGGGTGTTCACCACCTTGGCGGTGTCCGCGACCAGCCCGGCCTGGTCCGCCAGGTTCTTGGGGTCCTTGACGAAGGGGCGGGCCTTGGAGGCGGCGCCGTTGACCTTGTCGGCGAGGGCCTGGGTGCCGGCCGCGACGTCCTTCGCGCCCGTCTCCAGCTGGCCGGCGGCCGAGTTGAGCTTCTTCAGGCCGCCGGTGAGCTCGCCGGTCTTCTCCTTGGCCGTGTCGAGGCCGTCGGCTAGGTCCTTCGCGCCCTTCTGGGCCTTGCCCGCGCCGTCCTTGAGCTTGTCGGCGCCGTCGGCGGCCTCGGCCGTCTTGTCGTGCAGGTCGGAGAAGGAGACGAAGATCTTGTCGAGGAAGCCCCGGGAGGCATTGGTGGAGGCCGCCGAGCGGACCTCGGAGAAGACGGTGCGCGAGATCGAACCGACGATGTAGTTGTTCGCGTCGTTCGTGCGGACCTGGAGGGCTCCGGTGGTGGGATCCTCGCCGGAGCTGGACGCGATCTTCGTGCTGAAGTCGGCGGGCATGGTCAGGGAGAGGTAGTACGTCCCGTCCTCCAGGCCCTTGGCCGCCTCCTCGGCGCTGACCTCGCGCCAGTCGAAGGTCTTGCTGTCGTGCAGCTTCTTGGTGATCTCGTCGCCCGCGTCGATGCGCTTGCCGTCCACGGTGGCGCCCTTGTCGGCGTTGACGAGGGCGACGGGCACCTTGTCGAGGCGGCTGTACGGGTCCCAGAACGACCAGAGGTACAGGGCCCCGTACAGCAGCGGCAGCAGGAGCAGCGAGACCAGAGCGGCCCGGGGCAGCTTCCCCCGCCCGAACCGCTTCAGCTCAAGCGCGGCCAGCTTCGGCGAGCGCATCGTCCGCCCCCTTCGTGTCGTCATCGTCGTCGTTGGTGTCCGCGGTGTCGGCCGCGGGCTCGGGCTCGGGCTCCGGCTCGGGCTCGGGCTCCGGCTCCGGCTCCGGCTCCGGCTCCGGCTCCGGCTCCGGCTCGGGCTCCGGCTCGGCCGCGACCGTGCGCAGGAGCGTCACGCCCTCGGGGGCCTCGCTGCATACCGCGAGGACGGTCGTCCCCCGGTCGGCGATCGAGCGGAGCAGCGCCCAGGCCTCGGCGCGTTCGGCGTCCGAGAGCTTGAGGTCGAGGTCGTCGAGGGCCAGCAGCCGGGGTCGGCCCAGCAGGGCGATGGCCAGGGACAGCCGTACGCTCTCCAGCCGCTCCAGGTCCCGTACGGAGGTCCGGGGGCCCTTGGGCAGGGTGGCGAGGTCCAGTCCGACGGCGGCCAGGGCGGCCTCGATCCGGGCCCGGGTGGAGGCGCGGCGCTCGCCGCGCGGGCGGAGCAGGGCGCGCAGCGGGCCGTCGTAGCGCCGCTGGAGCAGGGCTCCCTCGCGCAGTTGTTCGGTGACGGTGAGCGCCTGGTCGAGGTCGTTGACGCCGGGGACCGGGCCGAGGGCGGAGATCCGGCGGACCGCCGCCATCTTCTTCGGCAGCCGGTGGCTGTCGACCTGGGCGTGGCCCTCGGTGGGCTTCATCCGCCCGGTGAGGGCGAGGAGCAGGCAGGTGCGGCCGGTGCCGGAGGGGCCTTCGACCGCGACGAGCGAACCGGGTGCCGCGTCGATCTCCACGCCCCGGAAGGCCCAGCCGCGCGGTCCTTTGAGTCCGAAGCCCTGCGCCTTGACGGCCGCGCCGTGCGGGCTGTCCACGCCGGCCTCCCTTCTTTGAACTGACCAGTCAGTACAAAAACTAGCATCCTGATGCGCACCAGGCGTACGGGAGGGGCCAGTTGTCCGGAACCGGCCGGGTGGATGGCGACAAAACAGCAGGTCAGCGTGATTGTCAGTGGGCCCCGTCACGATGGGAGGACGCATCGACAGGAGGTTCGTCATGGCCACACCGTCCCCGTCCCCTGTCCACCCCGTCCCCCGTCGCTCGGCGGCCCCTCCGGCCGCTCTCGACCTGCTCGGCAAGGCGCGCGACGGCCTGGCCGAGGCGGCCGGGCTGCCCGGGTCGAACGAGCGGTACGCCACCGCCCACCTCGCCGCCCTGCGCGTCGCCGCGGCCGTGCTCGCCGCCCGCGGCCGGCCCGTGCCGGCGCGGCGGCGGCCCAGGATCCGCAGCGCGTGGGAGGTGCTGCCGGAGATAGCGCCGGAGCTGACGGAGTGGAGCGCCCTGTTCGCCTCCGGCGCGGCCCGCCGGGCCCGGGCCGAGGCGGGCATACGGGACGCGGCGACCAGCCGGGAAGCGGACGACCTGGTGCGCGAGGTCGGCATGTTCCTGCGCCTGGTGGAGCGGATGCTCGCTCTGCCCCAGCAGAGGACGCATGAGCGACCACAGCATCCGGACGCGGGATGAGCTGCCGTACTGTCCGAGGCAATAGGGTGGGGTGCGCACCGCTCCCCCACCCAAACACGCCGAGGAGTCATCAGCCGTGTCGGAAACTTCCCGCCCTCGTGCCTCCCTCCGCACCGCCGTGGTGTGGGAGGTACTCAAGGAGGCCCTCGACCGCCGGGTGAAGGCGACCGGGCGGGATGTCCTGGACGTACTGGACACCGGCGGCGGCACCGGCAAGTTCGCCGTGCCGGTGGCCCGGCTGGGCCACCGGGTGACCGTGGTCGACCCCAGCCCGAACGCGCTGTTCGGGCTGGAGCGCCGGGTCGCCGAGGCCGGCGTCGCCGACCTGGTGCGCGGCGTACAGGGCGACGCGCAGGGCCTGCTGGACGTCGTGGACCGGGACGCGTACGACGCGGTGCTCTGCCACGGCGTGCTGGAGTACGTGGACGACCCGGCCGAGGGCGTGGCCAACGCGGTCGCGGCCCTACGCCCCGGCGGCATCCTCAGCCTGCTCGGCGCCGGCGTCGGCGGAGCCGTGCTGGCCCGTGCGCTGGCCGGGCACTTCACCGAGGCCCGCACCGCGCTCACCGACCCGGCCGGGCGCTGGGGCTCGGGCGACCCGGTGCCGCGCCGCTTCACCGCCGAGCAGCTCGGCGAACTCGTCGGCGGGGCCGGGCTGGAGATCGGCGCGGTGCACGGCGTGCGGATCTTCGCCGACCTGGTGCCGGGCGTCCTGGTGGACACCGAACCGGGCGCCGTGGAGGCGCTGCTGCGTCTGGAGGAGGCCGCCGCCGAGCTGCCCGCCTTCCACGCGGTCGCCACGCAACTGCACATTCTTGGCCAGAAGCCCGTCTGATCTGCGAGCTTTGCCCCCACGGGCTCGGCCGCACAGCCTCCGATCCGGCGATCCTCCCCGTATGATCGGGGGCACCGGTCGGCATGGCGGTCTGCTCGTTGGGGAATAAGCGCCTCAGTGACGGCACTGGCGCCGGTACGGTTTGGCTCAGCATTTTTTCAAGTGCGGTGGTTTTACAGAATGTGGCGTAGAGGGCGGGTGTCATGGGGGCGATTCCCCGCCTATCCTGAAGGGGACCCCTGGTCGCTACCCCCCGCGACCGTCGGATGAGGAGGACTCCCGTGCCGCTCTCGGAGCACGAGCAGCGAATGCTCGAGCAGATGGAGCGAGCGCTGTACGCCGAAGACCCCAAGTTCGCGACAGCGCTTGAGGGTAGTGGACTGCGCACGTACACCCGGCGACGGGTCTACCAGGCAGTCGCTGGCATTGTGGTGGGTATCGCGCTCCTCATGACCGGTGTGATCGTGCCGAACGTGCTCTGGATCAGCGTGGTGGGTTTCCTCGTCATGCTGGGATGTACGGTCCTCGTGGTCACCGGTTGGCGCAAGGCACCCAAGCCCGGCGAGCAGCCCGTCTCCGGAAGTGCAGACGGTTCGGCCCGTGGCCGCAACCGGCAGCGTCGGTCGATGATGACCCGTATCGAGGAACGGTGGCAGCGCCGCCGTGACGACCAGGGGCAGTAGCCCCGCACAGACTCCGTCGGTGAGGGACGGCCGCCATCAGGCGGCCGTCCCTCACCGTTTTCGCCTCCGGATCACCCGGTGTGCGGCATGATGATCAGGTGAGTGTGCTCCCCCTGGTCTTCACCAGCGGCTGGGCCAGCGGGATCAACGCCTACGCCGTGATCCTCCTGCTCGGCATCTTCGGCGCGACGGGCCTGACCGACGAGGTCCCGGCCTCCCTCCAGCGCACCGACGTCCTGATCGTCGCGGCCGTGCTGTTCCTGTGCGAGGCGGTGGCCGACAAGATCCCTTACGTGGACTCGGTGTGGGACTCCATCCACACCGTGGTCCGGCCGGTGTCCGGAGCGGTGGTCGGCGCCCTCCTGGCAGGGCAGAGCGGTTCCCTCTCCGACATCACCGCCGGCGCCGTCGGCGGCTCCACCGCGCTGGCCAGCCATTTCGTCAAGGCCGGCACCCGGATGGCGATCAACACCTCGCCGGAGCCGTTCAGCAACGTGGTGGTGAGCCTCGCCGAGGACCTCGGCGTGGGCGCCCTCGTCACCTTCGCGATGTTCAACCCGGAGGCGGCTGCGATCATCGCGGCCGTTCTGCTGGTCGCCGGGTTGGCCCTGGTCATCTTCATATGGTCCCGGATCCGCCGCTTCCTGCGCCGCCGCGCCCAGCGCCGCGAGGAGAAGCGGTTGGCCGCCGAGGCCCGCAGGGTCACCTCGCCACCACCCCCCTGACCCCCGCCGCGCCCGTCCGACCTCGCTCGATAGGCTCGGCCGCATGGCACGAATTGCGGTGATCGGCGCCGGGATGGGCGCGATGGCGTCGGCGGCCCGGCTGGCCGTGGCCGGCCACCAGGTGACGGTGTACGAGCGCGGGTCCACGTACGGCGGTTCCGTCGGCCGGTACGAACGCGACGGCTTCGCCTTCGACACCGGGCCCGGACTGCTGCACCTGCCCGCCGTCTACCGCGACCTGTTCGTGAAGACCGGCAAGCGGCCACTGGAGGACTGCGTCGACCTGGTCCAGGTCGATCCGGCCCTGCGGCACGTCCTGGCCGACGGCCCGGACGGCACCGACGGCACCACCGTCACCCTTCCAGGGGCTTCACGCGGCGGAGTCGCCGCCGCCCTCGACGCGGCCTTCGGCGCGGGCTCGGGCGCACGCTGGAACGCCGTGCTGGGCCGCGCCCGCGACACCTGGGACGCCACCCGGCGCCCCCTGCTGGAGGAGCCGCTGCGCCCCGACTGGCAGGTGCTGGGCCGCGACCCGTACCCGGCGCTGCGCGGCAGCGGCCTGCTGCGCCGCCGTCCGCCGACCGTGGCCGAGGTGGCGCGGCGCGAGCTGGGCGGCGGGCTCGGTGAACTGCTGGCGGGCCGGGTGCGGGCGTACGGGGTCGACCCCGGCTCCGCGCCCGCCTCGGCGGCCACGCTGCCGTACATGGAGCAGACCTTCGGCAGCTGGTACGTCCGCGGTGGCATGCGGGCCCTGGCCACGGCCCTGTACGAGCGGTGCCTGGAGCGGAAGGTGTCCTTCGCCTTCGGCGCGGACGTACGGGAGGTCCTGGCGCGCGACGGCCGGGCCGCCGGGGTGCTGCTGGCCGACGGCACCGCGGCCGGCGCCGACCGCGTCGTCTGCGCGATCGACCCGAGGCAACTTCCGGGCTCCTCCGTGCCCCGCCCCCCGGACGGGGTGCCCGCCCGGGGGGCGGGGGTGCCCAGCCGGCTCACGGTCCTGCTGGCGCTGCGCGGCGCCCGCCCGGCGGACGCCGTCCACCGCACCCTGGTCCACTCCTCCGGCTCCGCCGCCCGGCTGGTGACCGTACTGCGGCCCGACGACCCGGCCACCCGGCCCGACGCGGACCACGAGGCGGTCACCGTGAGCGCCGTGTCCGGCCCGGACACGCGGGCCGGGGCCGAGGAGCTGCTCGCTCTCGCCGCCCGCGCGGTCCCGGACCTGCGGGAGCGGCTGCTGTGGCACGAGGTGCGCACCCCGGCCGACGTGGAGGCGGCCACGGGCGCGGTGGGCGGCTCCGTGCCCCCGCCCGCCCTCGCGGGGGCCGGCGGGCGGCTGCTCCACCCCGCCAACACGACGGCGCTGCCCGGCCTCTACCTCGCGGGCGGCTGGGCGCATCCCGGCGGCGGACTGGCGCACGCCGGGATGACCGGGGCCCTGGTGGCCGGTCTGATCGTGGAGGGCGCGGAGTTCCGGGGCTCCCAGTGAGCCCGGCCCCGCACCACCCCACCCCGCGTCAGTAGCGGTACTGCTCGTACTCGCCCGTGCCGCCCTGGTAGGGGTACCCCTGGTGCGGCGGCTGTTGCTGCGGGTCCTGCTGCTCCTCGGGCCCCGGGTAGTGGGCGTCGTTGGCGCGCTGCTGGGGGACCCAGACCCCGCCGGGCGGGGTGTCCATGGAGTACTGCTGCTGGGTCTGGTCGGCGTACGGCGTGTGGGACGTGTAGGACGTGTAGTCGTAGGAGGGCGCCGGGGCGACCGCGCCGCCCGTGCCGATGTACGGGTCCGAGTAGGCGGCGTAGACCTGCTGTTCGCCGGTCTGGTAGCCGCCGGTGTAGTCGTAGGCCCCCTGCCCCTGGGGGTCGTAGTACGCCGCGTACTGGTGGGCGTCCTGTTCGGCCGTGGTGTACGGCGAGGCGAAGGACGCCGTCCCGTCGGGCTGTTGGGGGACGAAGCTCTGTATCCCGTAGGAGCCGGTCTCCTCGGGCACCGGCCCGGGGGTGAAGACCTCATCGGAGCGGTCGTCGGCCTCGGCGGCCCGCGAGGCCCGGTCGTGCGGGTCGTTCCGGTCGTCCTGGTCTTCCCGGTCGTCCTGGGATCCGTACTCCAGCGCCGTGACCTCGAGCCCGGCGTCCGGGCGCGGTGCGCTCCCGCCGCGACGGCGTCGGCTCCGCTGCTGGCGTACGGGCTCTCCGCCGCGGCGCAGCGCCCAGCCGGCCACGAAGCCCTTGCGGAAGGAGAGCGTCACCAGGGTCTGGCCGAGGGCGAAGGCGGTCGCGCCGGCGGCGATCACGAGGACCGAGGGCAGCAGCACCCCCGCGACCACGCCGACGAACCCGGTGAAGGCGAGCAGACGCCAGCGCAGCCGGGCCTTGTACTGCATCAGGACCTCGGCAAGCAGCCACAACGCGACGATGCCGAACGCGATGTAGAGGACCGTCATTCCCACGCATGGCCCCTCTCGGTACGGCCGCCCGCACGGGAACGGGGTGTGGCCGAATCAGGCCCGCTGGTGCAGGCCCAGGTTCTCGTAGATTTCGAGAGTCGCCGTGGAATTGTTCAGCGTGATGAAGTGCAGCCCCGGGACACCCTCGGACAGCAGCCGCGCGCAGAACTCCGTGGCGAACTCGATGCCAATGGAGCGTACAGCGGCCGGATCGTCCTTGACGGCGAGCATGCGCTCTTTCACGGCCGCTGGGAAGACCGCGGTGCTGAGTTGTGGCAGCCGGTCGAGCTGCTTGATGCCCACAACAGGCATGACCTCGGGGATGATCGGAGTCTCGCAGCCCGCCTTCGCGACGCTGTCGCGCAGCCGCAGATAATTCTCCGGATCGAAGAACATCTGGGTGATGGCATAGTCGGCGCCCGCACGGCACTTGTCCACGAAGTGCCGGATGTCCGTGTCCCAGTCCGCCGAGCGGGGGTGCATCTCGGGGAAGGCCGCGACGCCGACGCAGAAGTCGCCGGACTCCTTGACCAGGCGCACGAGGTCGGCGGCGTAGTCCACGCCGTCGGGGTGCCGCACCCACGGCCCCATGGGGTCGCCCGGCGGGTCCCCGCGCAGGGCGAGCATGTTGCGGATGCCGGCGTCGGCGAACTGCCCGATGACGTGGCGCAGCTCGGCGACCGAGTGGTCCACGGCCGTGAGGTGCGCGACGGGGGTCAGGGTGGTGTCGGCGGCGATCTGCTGGGTGGCTCGTACGGTGCCGCCGCGGGTGGAGCCGCCGGCTCCGTAGGTCACGGAGACGAAGCTGGGGGACACCGCCTCGATCCGGCGGAGCGCGTTCCAGAGGTTGCGCTCGCCCTTCTCGGTCTTGGGGGCCCAGAACTCGAAGGAGTACGAGCTCCCGGACGCGAGGAGATCGCGGACCGTGTGCGCACGATCCGACCAGGTGGAAGCGGTACCAAAGGCCATACGGGCAGGTTAGACGCGGGTCGTCGGACGTCGAAGCTGCGTCCATCCCTTGGACACGTTTTTGGACACCTACGCGCCGCGTGCCCGGACCCTCTTGGCCAGCTCGGCCGCGGCCTCGCCGGGATCGGAGGCCTCGGTGATGGCCCGTACGACCACGACCCGGGTGGCTCCGGCGTCCAGGACCTCGTCCAGATTCGTGCTGTCGATGCCGCCGATGGCGAACCAGGGGCGGTCCTGGCGCAGGGAGGCCGCGTACCGGACGAGCCCGAGGCCGGGGGCGTAGCGGCCGGGCTTGGTGGGGGTCGGCCAGCAGGGGCCGGTGCAGAAGTAGTCCACGCCGGGCTCGGCGACGGCGGCGTCGACCTCGGACTCGCCGTGGCAGGAGCGGCCGATGAGGACCCGCTCGCCGAGGATGGCGCGGGCGGCGGGGACGGGGATGTCTCCCTGGCCGAGGTGCAGGACGTCGGAGCCGATGGCGTGCGCGACGTCGGCGCGGTCGTTGACGGCGAGGAGCTTGCCGTGGCGGCGGGCGGCCTCGGCGAAGACCTGGAGGTGGTCGAGCTCTTCGCCGGCCTCCATCCCCTTGTCGCGGAGCTGGACGATGTCGACGCCGCCCGCGAGGGCGGCATCGAGGAAGTCGGGGAGGTCGCCCTGCCGCTTGCGGGCGTCCGTGCACAGGTAGAGCCGGGCGTCGGACAGCTGCTGCATGGGTGTACCCCCCGTGGTGGTGGCGGTGCACGGCCGGCGCGGCGGCCGCCCGTGCACCTGTGGATCAGCTGGTCAGAGGGCGAGCGCCTGAGCGCGGCGCTTCACCTCCGTGCCGCGATTCTCGCTCAGCGCCTGCGCGGGGGTGCCGGGCAGGGTCTCGTCGGGGGTGAACATCCACTCCAGGATCTCCTCGTCGGAGAAGCCGTCGTCGCGGAGCACGGTCAGCAGGCCGACCAGGCCCTTGACGATCTTGTCGCCGTCGATGAAGGGGGCGGGCACCTGGAGGGAGCGGTTCTCGCCACGGCGCACGGCGAGCAGCTGACCTTCCTTGACCAGCTGGCGGACCCGGGTCACTTCGATGTCGAGCATCTCCGCGATGTCGGGGAGGTACAGCCAGGCGGGAACAAGGGCATCGATCTTTGCGTCAATCTCGGTCACGGGCACAAGCCTGCCATCTCGGACTCCCGGCCGGTACCTGACCCCGTCCGTCCGTGGCCTTTGCCCTGGCCGGGCGGGGCGTCGTGGGGGCGCTGCCGGTCAGGCCAGGGCGGACTTCAGCGGGATCGCCGGGTCGGAAACCTTGGCCGGGTTCAAGGTGGCCGAACCCTCGATCAGCTTGCGGCCCTGCGCCAGGTCCCGCGGGCGCCCCACCGCGAGCACCGCGACCAGCGCGCCGTCCCGCAGCCAGCACACCGACCAGGCCGGCCCGGCCGGGTCTCCGCGCCACAGCAGGGTGTCGGCCCCGCCGTGGTACCCCGCGTACTGCACGAAACGGCCGAACTGCTCCGACCAGAAGTACGGCACCGGGTCGTACGCCCGGACGGGCTCGCCCGCCAGGATGTTCGCCGCGACCACCCGGGGACCCTGGAGCGCGTTGTCCCAGTGGTGGACCAGCAGCCGGGTCCCGTAGCGGGCCGACGGGAAGGAGGCGCAGTCGCCCACCGCGTACACGCCCGGCAGTGACGTGTGAAGGTACGCGTCGGCGGTGACCGACCCGTCCGGGCCGAGGTCGACGCCGGTACCGGCCAGCCATCCCGTGGCGGGCCGGGCGCCGATGCCGACGACCACCGCGCCCGCCGCCAGCTCCCGCCCGTCCGCCAGCAGGACCCGGCCCTCCTCGACGGCGGCCACCTTCGACCCGGTCAGCAGTGTGGCCCCGGCCTCGGCGTACCAGCGCCCCATCGGCTCGGCGACCTCGGCCGGCAGGGCGCCCGCCAGGACCCGGTCCGCGGCTTCGACCACGGTCACGGCGCAGTCCGCCTCGCGCGCCGCCGTGGCGAACTCGGCTCCGATCCAGCCCGCCCCGACGACCACGATCGCGGGGGCCGCCGCCAGTACGGGCCGCAGCCGGGCGGCGTCGTCCAGGGTGCGCAGCAGGTGCACGCCGGGGACGCCCTGCGAGCCCGGCAGGGTCAGCGGCTGGGCGCCGGTCGCCAGTACGAGGACCTCGTACGGCACCGGACCGGCCTCGGTGTCCAGCACGCGCTCGGCGGCCCGTAGCCCGGTGACCTCGGTCCCCAGCCGCAGCTCGATGCGAAGCTCCTCGAAGTCCACGTCGAACGCGGAGTCCTCGGCCTTGCCGAGCAGCACCGCCTTGGACAGCGGAGGCCGGTCGTAGGGCTGGTGCGGTTCGGCGCCCAGCAGGGTCACGGGGCCGGTGAAGCCCTGTTCCCGCAAGGCCACGGCGGTCTGCACGCCGGCCATTCCGGCTCCGACGATCACGACGCCGGTCTCTGTCTGTTCCGTCTGCTCGCTCACCCGGCCCAGCCTAATGACCTGACGCCCCGTCAGGAACAGCGACCGTCCCTGGCGGAGGGAGGCAGCCTTACCCGGCCTCGGCAGCGGGGTTAGGCTGGCCACCGTACCTATCGCGGGAGTCCGGGCGCACCGGGCTGAGAGGGAGGCTGGCCGGCCTCCGACCGTACGAACCTGATCCGGGTCATGCCGGCGAAGGGAGGGGCTGGACACTCATGCACGCATCACGACCGCGCCCGTCACGCACGGCGGGCTTCGACGTCCTCGTCATCGGGGGCGGCATCATCGGCCTGGTCACCGCCTGGCAGGCGGCCGGGCGCGGACTGCGCACCGCGCTGGCCGATCCGCACCCCGGCGGGGGCGCCGCCCAGGTCGCGGCCGGCATGCTCGCCGCCGTCACCGAACTGCACTACGGCGAGGAAACCCTGCTGGGCCTCAATGTGGCCTCCGCCGCCCGCTACCCGGCCTTCGCCGCCGAGCTCGCCGAAGCCAGCGGCGGCCTGGACATCGGCTACCGCGCCTGCGGCACCCTCGCCGTCGCCCTCGACTCCGACGACCGCCTCCACCTGCGCGAACTGCATGCCCTCCAGCGCCGCTGCGGCCTGGAGTCCGACTGGCTCACCGGCCGCGAGTGCCGCCGCCTGGAGCCGATGCTGGCCCCCGGCGTACGGGGCGGACTGCGCGTCGACGGTGACCACCAGGTGGATCCGCGCCGGCTCGCGGCCGCGCTGCTGGCCGCCTGCGAGCGGTCCGGGGTCGCCGTCCACCGGGCGAGCGTCTCCCGGCTGCTCACGACCAGCGAGCGGGCCACGGGGGCCCTGCTCGACGACGGTACGGAGCTGCGCGCCGACCAGGTGGTGCTGGCCGCCGGCTCGCTCAGCGGGCGGCTGGCCGGCGTACCGCCGGAGGTGACGGTTCCGGTCCGCCCGGTGAAGGGGCAGGTGCTGCGGCTGTCGGTACCGACGGCGTACGCGCCGTTCCTGTCGCGGACCGTACGGGCCGTCGTACGCGGCAGCCACGTCTACCTGGTGCCGCGCGAGAACGGCGAACTCGTCGTCGGCGCCACCAGCGAGGAACTCGGCTGGGACACCACCGTCACCGCGGGCGGGGTGTACGAACTACTGCGCGACGCCCACGAGTTGGTGCCCGGCATCACCGAACTCCCCCTGGTCGAGACCCGGGCGGGACTGCGCCCCGCATCACCCGACAACGCGCCCCTGCTCGGCCCGACCGAGCTCCCCGGCCTCCACCTGGCCACCGGCCACTACCGCAACGGGGTGCTGCTGACCCCGCTCACCGGGGACGTGATGGCCGAGCTGCTGGCCACCGGCGCCCTGCCGGAGATCGCCCGCCCCTTCACCCCACGCCGCTTCTCCACCACGTGTCAGGAGTCCTACGCATGACCATCTCCGTCAACGGCGAGCCGCGCGAGATCGCGGCCGGCACCACCCTCGACGCGGTGGTCGCGACCCTGACCCAGGCGCCCAAGGGCGTGGCCGCCGCCCTCAACGAGACCGTGGTACCGCGCGGGCAGTGGTCGCACACACCGGTGGACGACGGCGACCGGGTCGAGGTCCTCACCGCGGTCCAGGGAGGCTGACGGCAATGGCGGACGACCTCTTCACCCTCGGCGGCCGGACCTTCTCCTCCCGCCTGATCATGGGCACGGGCGGAGCCCCGAGCCTGGACATCCTCGAACGCGCCCTGATCGCCTCCGGCACGGAGCTGACCACGGTGGCGATGCGCCGGCTCGACCCCACGGTCCAGGGCTCCGTCCTCTCGGTGCTGTCGCACCTGGGCATCTCCGTCCTCCCCAACACGGCGGGCTGTTTCACCGCGGGCGAGGCCGTGCTCACCGCCCGGCTGGCGCGGGAGGCACTGGGCACGGACTGGATCAAGCTGGAGGTCGTCGCCGACGAGCGGACCTTGCTGCCGGACGGCGTCGAGCTGCTGGACGCCGCCGAGATCCTGGTCGACGAGGGCTTCACCGTGCTCCCGTACACGAACGACGACCCGGTGCTCGCCCGCAAGCTGGAGGACGTCGGCTGCGCGGCGATCATGCCGCTCGGGTCCCCCATCGGGTCGGGGATGGGCATCCGCAACCCGCACAACTTCGAGCTGATCACGGAACGCGCCGGGGTCCCGGTGATCCTGGACGCGGGGGCCGGTACGGCGTCGGACGCCGCCCTGGCCATGGAACTGGGCTGCGCGGGCGTGATGCTGGCCTCCGCCGTGACCCGTGCGCAGGAGCCGGTCCTGATGGCCGCCGCCATGCGCGACGCCGTCTCGGCGGGCCGCCTGGCCTTCCGCGCGGGCCGCATCCCCCAACGCCGCTTCGCCGAAGCCTCGTCTCCCACCCAGGGCCGCGCCACCCTGGACCCCGAACGCCCAGCCTTCTGAGCCGCCCGTCCGCCCGTCCGCCGCGGTGCGGGCCCCCGCCCGCGGACCCCTCCCGGGGCCCCGCCCCGGACCCCGCGCCTCAAACGCCGGCGGGGCTGGATTTGGCGGAGCTGCGTCAGCATGTGCCGCCCGCGGGCTGGATTGCCGCGCAGCGGCAATTTCAGCCTCGCCGGCGTTTGAGGCGCGGGGTCCGGGCAGAGCCCGGGGAACGGAGGAAGGGCGGGTAGGGGACCAGCCCCGCAGGGCACCCCCGCCCACCCACGGCCCGGCGGACGGAGATCCGAGACAGCGGCCCCCGAGCACCGGCCCGGGACACCGCCCGACGAGCCGACGGACGGAGTCCGGCGCAGCGGCACGAAGCCGGAGAGGCCCGCCAGGGCCGAGCCGCGCGAGCGGCGCGTCAAGAAATGGTGGCCCGCGTCACAGCTGGGCTGCAAGCCCAGCCGCCCGGCGCAGGACAATCGGCGGCGCTCGTAGAATCGCCGGGTGGATACGACCCTGGATGACCCCCTCGTCGGGCGCGTGCTCGACGGCCGCTACCGCGTCGACTCCCGCATCGCGGCCGGCGGCATGGCCACGGTCTACCGGGCCGTCGACACCCGCCTCGACCGCGTCCTCGCGCTGAAGGTGATGCATCCGGCGCTCGCCGCCGACGCGGCCTTCGTGGACCGGTTCATCCGCGAGGCGAAGTCCGTGGCCCGCCTCGCCCATCCCAACGTGGTCGCCGTCTTCGACCAGGGCACGGACGGTCCGTACACCTACCTCGCCATGGAGTACGTCTCCGGCTGCACCCTGCGCGACGTGCTCCGTGAGCGCGGCGCGCTCCAGCCCCGGGCCGCCCTCGACATCTTCGAGCCGGTCCTCGCCGCGCTCGGCGCCGCCCACCGGGCCGGTTTCGTGCACCGCGACATGAAGCCCGAGAACGTCCTGATCGGCGACGACGGCCGCGTGAAGGTCGCCGACTTCGGGCTGGTCCGTTCCGTGGACTCCGCCACGAACACCACCGGCTCCGTCCTCGGCACCGTCTCGTACCTCGCGCCCGAGCAGATCGAGAACGGCGTCACCGACACCCGCGTGGACGTCTACGCCTGTGGTGTCGTCTTCTACGAGATGCTCACCGGCTCCAAGCCGCGCACCGGCGGCAGCCCCGCCCAGGTGCTCTACCAGCACCTCCACGAGGACGTGCCGCCCCCGTCGGCCGCCGTCCCGGGGCTGGCTCCCGGGTTCGACGAGCTGGTCGCGCGGTCCACCGCCCGCAGCCCCGAGCTGCGCCCCTTCGACGCCGCCGCCCTCCTCGGCCTGGTGCGCGAGGCCCGTGCGCTGCTCGGTGACGCCGAGTTGGACGCCGTTCCGCCGCAGGCGCGGGCCGAGGTACGCAGCGCGGCCGAGGACCGCACCGGCGTGATCCCGCGCCCGGTGACGGCGGCCCACCAGTCCGTGCACCACACCTCCCGGCTGGAGACCCCGCCGCCCCCGGCGCCCCCGCACCGGCCGCGCCGGCCGCGCCGGCTCCCCCGGCGTGGCGTCCTCCTCGTCGTGGCGGGGGTCCTGCTCGCCCTCGGCCTCGGCACCGGCGTCTGGTACATCAACTCCGGCCAGTTCACCAAGGTGCCGAACCTGCTCGGCAAGACCGAGGAGCAGGCCCGGTCCCAGCTGTCGGCCGCCGGCCTCGGCGTGAAGCGGATCGAGCACAAGTTCAGCGACGCCTTCGACCGCGGGACGGTGATGAACACCGACCCGGCGGGCGGCCGGCGGATCCGCGGCAACGACGCGGTGACGCTCACCGTCTCCCGCGGCCCCGAGGTGGTCAGCGTGCCCGACCTCAAGGGCCGGCCGCTGGAGGAGGCCAAGGCGGAGCTGACGAAGACGGGGCTGGCGCCGGGCATCGTCACCCTGGCGTTCAGCCAGGACATCGCCCAGGGTTCGGTGATCACCACCAACCCGGCGGGCGGCCAGAAGCGGGCTCCCGACACGGCGATCGCGCTGGTGGTCAGCAAGGGCCGGCCCGTCCAGGTCCCGAGCGTCGCCGGCAAGCCCCTGGACCAGGCCCGCTCCGCGCTGGAGGGCCTCGGCCTCAAGGTGGAGACGGCGGCCGAGCAGGTCAACTCCCTCTCCCCCGCCGGTACGGTCGCCAACCAGTCGGTCGGCGCGGGCACTCAGGCCGCCGCGGGCGACACGGTCATCCTGACCGTCTCCAAGGGACCCCGCCAGGTCCAGGTGCCGGACGTGACCGGCCAGGACGCGGACGCGGCCCGCAAGACTCTGGAGGCCCTGGGCTTCAAGGTGAAGGTGGACCGCCCCTTCCTCTCCTTCAGCAACACCGTGGACACCCAGTCGGTCCCCGGCGGCCAGGGCGCCCCCGAGGGCAGCGCCATCACCCTCAAGACCAAGGGTCTGTGACGAACAGTGATACGCAATCCCGTGGGCGGCCACGTCCCGGTGGCCGGCGGGCTCGCTTCGGTCGGCCTGTCCTACGCCCGCGAGATGGGCGCCGAGGCGGTTCAGGTCTTCGTGGCCAATCCGCGCGGCTGGGCGACCCCGACGGGCAACCCGGCGCAGGACGAGCTGTTCCGCGCCCAGTGCGCCGAGCAGTCCGTCCCCGCGTACGTGCACGCGCCCTACCTGATCAACTTCGGCTCCCACACCGAGGCGACGGTGGAGAAGTCGGTGGAGTCCCTGCGCCACTCCCTGCGCCGGGCCCGTGCGATCGGCGCGCTCGGGGTGGTCGTGCACACCGGCTCGGCGACCGGGGGGCGCCCGCGCGAGGCGGCGTACGCGCAGGTCAGGGAGCACATGCTGCCGCTGCTGGACGAGCTGACGCATGACGACGACCCGTTCCTGCTGCTGGAGTCCACGGCCGGCCAGGGCTCCTCCCTGTGCTCGCGGACCTGGGATTTCGGTCCGTACTTCGAGGCCCTGGACCACCACCCGAAGCTCGGCATCTGCCTGGACACCTGCCACATCTTCGCGGCCGGGCACGACCTGGCCGAGCCGGGCGGCACGAAGCAGACGCTGGACCTGCTGGTGGACACGGTCGGCGCGGGCCGGCTGAAGCTGATCCACGCCAACGACTCCAAGGAGGGCGTCGGCGCCCACAAGGACCGGCACGCCAACATCGGGCAGGGCCACATCGGGCGGGAGGCCTTCGGCGAGCTGTTCTCGCATCCGGAGACGGCGGACGTGCCGCTGATCATCGAGACGCCGGGCGGCAAGGAAGGGCATGCGGCGGACGTGGCGCTGCTGAAGGAGCTGCGGAATACCCCAGGGGGGTATACGGTTCTGTCGTAACGGCAGAACCGCTATCCGCGTTTCCACCCTGGGGGTCGTCATGGAACAGGAACAGGCGCACACGAACCACGCCCATCACCAGCACCCCGGCCACCAGCACCCCGGCCAGGAGCAGCAGGGCCATGAACACCACCGCCACGAGTACCACGGCCACGCACACGGTGGCGGTGGCAAGGTCAGTTGGGCCATGGCCGCCAAGGCCACCCTCCACTGCCTCACCGGATGCGCCATCGGTGAGGTGCTCGGAATGGTCATCGGGACCGCGCTGGGCTGGGGCAACGTGCAGACGATGGTCCTGGCGATCGTCCTCGCGTTCTTCTTCGGCTACGCGCTCACCCTGCGCGGCATCCTCTCGGCGGGCGTGAACCTGCGTACCGCCATCCGGGTGGCGCTGGCCGCCGACACCCTTTCGATCGCCGTCATGGAACTGATCGACAACGGAGTGATCGCCCTGTGGCCCGGCGCGATGGACGCGCACCTGTCGGCGCCGCTGTTCTGGATCGTCCTGGCCATCGCACTCGTGGCGGCCTTCGTGATCACGACCCCGGTCAACAAGTGGCTGATCGGCCGCGGCAAGGGTCACGCGGTGGTCCACCAGTACCACCGTTGAGCACCGGCGGGCCCTACAGCTCGGGCCCGTCCCCCGGCTCCTCCTGGTACGAGTAACGCTGCTCGCGCCAGGGGTCGCCGACGTTGTGGTAGCCGCGCTCCTCCCAGAAGCCGCGGCGGTCGGCGGTCATGTACTCGATGCCGCGGACCCACTTGGGGCCCTTCCACGCGTACAGGTGCGGGACCACGAGCCGCAGCGGAAATCCGTGCTCGGCGGTCAGCAGTTCGCCGCCCATATGGGTGGCGAAGATGGTCCGCTCGGCGGCGAAATCGGCCAGTCTCATGTTCGAGCTGAAGCCGTACTCGGCCCACACCATCACGTGCGTGACCTGCGGGGCCGGAGGCGCCAGTGCCAGCACGGTACGCGCCGGCACCCCGCCCCATTCCGCGCCCAGCATGCTGAACTTGGTGACGCAGTGCAGGTCCGCGACGACGGTCTCGAACGGCAGGGCCGCGAACTCCTCGTGGTTCCAGCAGTGCTTCTCACCGTCGGCCGTCGCGCCGAAGACCCGGAACTCCCAGCGGTCCGGCTTGAACTTGGGCACAGGACCGTAGTGGGTCACGGGCCAGCCTCGCTGCAACCGCTGCCCCGGAGGGAGCTCAAGCTGCTCTGCTCCCGGAGATTCCCGGTTTTCCGGCTGACCCATGCCTCCATGGTGACAGACTGGGCAGGGTGGTCATGACCAGGTCTGGGCCTATTCGGGCAAGTCGCGGCAACTCCCACTAAGGAGGCACTTACTGGACGGCCTCCGGCGGCGGTGCAAGGATGCGCCCACCTGCCCCGTCACATAGCTGACATTGCCTGGAAGGAGCCTCTGCGATGCAGGGCGACCCCGAGGTCCTTGAGTTTCTGAACGAGCAGCTGACCGGCGAGCTTACGGCCATCAACCAGTACTGGCTGCACTACCGCATCCAGGACAACAAGGGCTGGACCAAGCTCGCCAAGTACACGCGTGAAGAGTCCATCGATGAGATGAAGCACGCGGACAAGATCACCGAGCGCATCCTGATGCTCGACGGCCTGCCGAACTACCAGCGCCTCTTCCACGTGCGCGTCGGGCAGACGGTCACGGAGATGTTCCAGGCCGACCGCCAGGTGGAGGTCGAGGCCATCGACCGGCTGAAGCGCGGCATCGAGGTCATGCGCGGCAAGGGTGACGTCACCTCGGCGCGGCTCTTCGAGGAGATCCTGGCGGACGAGGAGCACCACATCGACTACCTCGACACCCAGCTGGCACTCATCGAGTCGCTGGGCGAGCCGCTCTACATCGCGCAGCTGATCGAGCAGCCGAGCTAGGCCGGGCCGGGCCGGGCACTCAGGCGACTTCCGCCAGGGCCGGCTCGGGAGCGGCGGACCGCTCCGTGTCGGAGGCCAGTGCGGTCACCGCCGTGTTGCCCTTCTCCAGCAGTTCCCGGCGCGGGCAGGCCCCGCGGCCGAGGATTCCCTGGATGGTGCGCACGCAGGAGCCACAGTCCGTGCCGGCCTTGGTGGCGGAGGCTATCTGGCGAGGGGTGCAGGCCCCGGCTGCCGCGTGGTCCTTCACCTGCTTGTCGGTGATCCCGAAGCAAGAGCAGACGTACACGCGGTTCACCTCCCTGAAGCGGAACGGTTCGGCGGGCCATCCCCTATTCGGTGAGGCTTACCTAACCTTACCCAAACTTAGGGTTCCCTAAAAGCCCCGGGTACGACGATGGGGCGCGGATCACATCGATCCGCGCCCCACTGTCGTGCGTGCTGTTTGATCCCCTACTGGTCGCGGTACATCTCGGCGACCAGGAACGCCAGGTCCAGGGACTGGCTGCGGTTGAGCCGCGGGTCGCAGGCCGTCTCGTAGCGCTGGTGGAGGTCGTCGACGAAGATCTCGTCGCCGCCGCCCACGCACTCGGTGACGTCGTCACCGGTGAGCTCGACGTGGATGCCGCCCGGGTGCGTACCCAGCTCCTTGTGGACCTCGAAGAAGCCCTTGACCTCGTCGAGCACGTCGTCGAAGCGGCGCGTCTTGTGGCCGGAGGCCGCCTCGAAGGTGTTGCCGTGCATCGGGTCGGTCACCCAGGCCACCGTGGCGCCCGAAGCCGTGACCTTCTCGACCAGCTCGGGGAGCTTGTCGCGGACCTTGTCGGCGCCCATGCGGACGACGAAGGTCAGCCGGCCCGGCTCCCGCTCGGGGTCCAGGCGGTCGATGTACGTCAGCGCCTCGTCCACCGTGGTGGTGGGACCGAGCTTGATGCCGACCGGGTTGGCGATCTGCGAGCAGAACTCGATGTGCGCGTGGTCCAGCTGGCGGGTGCGCTCACCGATCCAGACCATGTGGCCGGAGGTGTCGTACAGCTTGCCGGTGCGCGAGTCCGTGCGGGTGAGCGCGCCCTCGTAGTCGAGGAGCAGCGCCTCGTGGGAGGCGTAGAACTCGACGGCCTTGAACTCGGCCGGGTCGGTGCCACAGGCCTTCATGAAGTTCAGCGCGTTGTCGATCTCCCGCGCGAGCTGCTCGTAGCGCTGCCCGGACGGGGAGTTCTTCACGAAGTCCTGGTTCCAGGCGTGCACCTGGCGCAGGTCGGCGTAACCGCCGGTGGTGAAGGCGCGCACCAGGTTCAGCGTCGAGGCCGACGCGTGGTACATGCGCTTAAGCCGCTCGGGGTCCGGGATCCGGGCCTCTTCGGTGAAGGCGAAGCCGTTGACGGAGTCACCGCGGTAGGTCGGCAGGGTGATGCCGTCGCGGGTCTCGGTGTCCTTGGAGCGCGGCTTCGAGTACTGACCCGCGATGCGGCCGACCTTGACGACGGGCACGGAGGCCGCGTACGTCAGGACGGCGCTCATCTGGAGCAGGGTCTTCAGCTTGGCGCGGATGTGGTCGGCGGACACGGCGTCGAAGGCCTCGGCACAGTCGCCGCCCTGAAGCAGGAACGCCTCGCCCTTGGCGACGGCTCCCAGACGGGCGCGCAGCTGGTCGCACTCACCCGCGAACACGAGGGGAGGATACGACTCGAGGTCCGCGACGACAGCGCGCAGGGCCTCGGCATCGGGGTACGAAGGCTGCTGCGCCGCGGGAAGGTCTCGCCAGGTCGCCTTGGAGGCGGGGGCTTGGGTTTCAGCGTTCACGGTCACCTCGTACACATTACGGCGTAACCCGACACGTCCAGCCCTGCGCCCACGAAGTGAGACGGATCTTGCGCCACCCTTCTCGGACACGGGGCGTGGGCTAAGGTGCACGGTATGTACGCGCACACGAACCAGAACTGGTGGTGGCCCGCTCCCGGCGGCCCACTCCTCGCGCGTACCTGACGACACGCACGACCGACGCGAAGGCCGCCCCGAGGGGCGGCCTTCCGCGTGTGCGGGATGCGGCTGCTCCTCCCACCGGAAGGACGCCCGCCCCATGGACCTCAGCCCGCTCAGCCGACTGCTCGACGACTCCTGCCCGCCCTTCGCGCTGCTGCGCCGGCGAACTCCCGGCCGCGACCACGACACCGTCGAGGTGCTCCTCGGCCCCGTCCACGAGGCCGAGCGCCTCGCCGACCTGCCCGTCGGGGAGCTGCCCACCCTCGCGCTCGTGCCGTTCCGCCAGATCCGCGAGCGCGGTTTCGACGTACGCGACGACGGCACGCCGCTGAGCGTGCTGGTCGCCGAGGAGGCGTACGAGATCCCCCTCTCCGCGGCGCTGGCCGCGCTGCCGGACCACGCGGTGCGGGTCGAGGGCGGCGGCTTCGACGTCCCCGACGAGGCGTACGCGGCCACCGTCGAGCGCGTCATCCGCGAGGAGATCGGCCGCGGTGAGGGCGCGAACTTCGTCATCCGGCGCACCTACGAGGGCCGGATCGACGGCTTCGGCCGCGCCGACGCGCTCGCCCTGTTCCGCAGGCTGCTGGTGGGCGAGCGGGGCGCGTACTGGACGTACGTCGTCCACACCGGGGACCGCACGCTGGTCGGGGCCAGCCCCGAGGTGCACGTCCGGATGTCGAACGGGAGGGGCGAGCGCGAAGCGCTCCCGTTTGAGGGTGGTGGCGGGAGACGGGTGGGCGGCACGGTGGTGATGAACCCGATCAGCGGAACCTACCGCTATCCCGCCGAAGGGCCGACGGCCGACTCGCTCCTCGCCTTCCTCGGCGACCGCAAGGAGACCGAGGAGCTGTCGATGGTGGTCGACGAGGAGCTCAAGATGATGTGCACCGTCGGCGACATGGGCGGGGTCGTCGTCGGCCCCCGGCTGAAGGAGATGTCCCACCTCGCGCACACCGAGTACGAGCTGCGCGGCCGGTCCTCCCTGGACGTGCGGGAAGTACTGCGGGAAACGATGTTCGCGGCGACGGTGACCGGCTCGCCCGTGCAGAACGCCTGCCGGGTGATCGAGCGGTACGAGAGCGGGGGCCGCGGCTACTACGCGGGCGCCCTGGCCCTGCTCGGCCTGGACTCGGCCGGGGCGCAGACCCTGGACTCCCCCATCCTGATCCGCACCGCCGACATCGCGCCCGACGGCGCCCTGCGCGTGCCGGTCGGCGCCACCCTGGTCCGGCACTCGGACCCGGCGGGCGAGGTGGCCGAGACGCACGCCAAGGCCGCCGGGGTGCTGGCCGCGCTGGGCGTACGGGACGCCGCGCCCCGGCCCGCCTTCGAAGGCGCCGGGCTGGCGGACGACCCCCGGGTCCAGGCGGCCCTGGCCTCACGGCGGGCGGACCTGGCCCCCTTCTGGCTCCGGATGCAGGAGCGCCCGGCGGAGGTCACCGGCCACGCCCTGGTCGTGGACGGGGAGGACACCTTCACGGCGATGCTGGCGCACGTCTTGCGCGTGGCCGGGCTGGAGGTGACCGTACGCCGCTACGACGATCCGGGGCTGCGGGCGGCGGCCCTGGCCTGGGACGGCCCGGTCGTACTGGGCCCCGGCCCCGGCAACCCGGCGGATTCCGGCGACCCGAAGATGCGGACGCTGCGCGCGCTGGCAGGGGAGCTGCTGGCCACGCACCGGGGCGGGATCCTGGGCGTCTGCCTGGGCCACGAACTGCTGGCGGCCGAGCTGGGCCTGCCGCTGATCCGCAAGGCGGAGCCGGCGCAGGGGGCGCAGACCCGGATCGACCTGTTCGGGGCCGAAGAGGTGGTCGGCTTCTACAACACGTACACCGCGCACTGTGACACTTCAACGGCCGCCCGCCTCGCCGTGGCCGGTGTGGACGTCTCCCGCGACCCGTCGACGGGCGAGGTCCACGCCATCCGCTCCGCGTCGGGCTTCGCGGGGGTCCAGTTCCACCCGGAGTCGGTGCTGACCCTGCGCGGCGCGGAGCTGGTACGGGACCTGCTGGCCGGGGTCAGGGTCGGCGTCGTCTAACCGCTGTCGGTGGTGGCTCCCGCGCCGGTCGCGGGGGCCGCCTTCACCGCGCGGCGGGACCAGGCGCCCCGGACGTCCCTGACGCCCTTCCACGTCAGCACCGTCAGAATCACCGGCGCGGCGGACACGAGGACCGTGATGCTGCCGAAGCCCAGCGCGGTGACCACGACCACGCTCACCGAACTGTCCACGGCGTCCAGCCACCGACCCGTGCGCTCACCGGGCTCCGCGCCGCGCAGCGACCGCACGGCGCGGTAGGCGAACAGGAGCTGGATCGGTGCGAACGCCAGGAAGATCCAGCGGGCCCAGTCGGGTATGGTCACGCCGCGAATCTACGCCCCCCGGCCGGGTCCCGGACTGACCGCCGGGTGAACGCGGACCGAACTCGCGGGGCGTCAGGCCGGCGCGGGCACCAGGGTGTTCTCGGAGCGGCGGCCCGCCAGGTAGTCCGCGACGTTGGCGACGGTGGTGTCGATGATCTGGCCCACCGCGTCGCTCGTGTAGTACGCCTGGTGGGAGGTCACGACCACGTGCGGGAAGGTGACCAGCCGGGCCAGGGTGTCGTCCTCGACGGCCTCCAGGGACTTGTCCAGGAAGAACACCCCGGCCTCCGCCTCGTACACGTCCAGCCCGACCCCCGAGAAGCGGCCCGCGCGCAGCTCCGTGACGAGGGCGTCGGTGTCGACCAGTCCGCCGCGGCTGGAGTTCACCAGGATCGCGTCGTCGCGCATGGTCTTCAGCGCGGCCGAGTCGATGAGGTGGTGCGTGGACTCCATCAGGGGAAGGTGGAGGCTGATCAGGTCAGAGGAGGCGAACAGCTCGTCCTTGTCCACGTACTTCATGCCCAGCCCCCGGCAGGCCGGGTTCTCCGCGACGTCCCAGCCCAGCAGGTTCATGCCGAAGCCGTGCGCGATCCGGGTGAAGGCCTCGCCGATCTTGCCGGTGCCCAGGACGCCGGCCGTGCGGCCGCGCATGTCCCGGCCCATCAGCCCGTTCAGCCTGAAGTCGAAGTCGCGGGTCCGGTTCGAGGCGCGGACGATCCGCCGGTTGACGGCCATCGCCAGGGCCCAGGCGAATTCGGCGACCGAGTACGGGGAGTAGTACGAGACGCGGCTGACGGTCATGCCCAGCCGGCGGGCCACGTCCAGGTCGATGTTGTTGAAGCCGGTGGACCGCTGGGCGATCATCTTCGTCCCGCCGGCCGCCAGCGTGCGCAGGACCCGGCCGTTCAGGTCGGCGTTCACGCCGCAGGAGACGACCTCGTACCCGGCGGCGATGGGCGCGGTGTCCTCGCTCATGAAGACGTCGAGGCAGCGGATCTCGTGCTGCCCCGCGAAGGCGCGCTCCAGGAGCGGCCTCTCGTCGGCTGTCACTGCGAAGGCCAGGATCTCCACGCTTGCTCCCGTACGTCTCCGTCGAACCGTGGGTCGTTTCGTCACGATACGACCCACGGTCGACGGGCGCCGCCCAGCGATCGACGGACAGCGCTGGACACACCGCCTCAGCCGAAGAAGACCCCGACCTCCTCGTACAGCGCGGGGTCCACCGTCTTCAACTTGGAGGTCGCCTCCGCGATCGGCACCCGGACGATGTGCGTGCCCTGGAGCGCGACCATCTTCCCGAAGTCGCCGTCGCGCACCGCGTCGATCGCGTGCAGCCCGAAGCGCGTGGCCAGCCAGCGGTCGAAGGCGCTCGGCGTACCGCCGCGCTGGATGTGCCCGAGGACCGTCGTACGGGCCTCCTTGCCGGTCCGCGCCTCGATCTCCTTCGCCAGCCACTCGCCCACGCCCGACAGCCGGACGTGCCCGAAGGAATCCTTGGTGGCGTCCTTGAGCACGAGCTCGCCGTCCGTCGGCATCGCGCCCTCCGCGACCACCACGATCGGCGCGTAGCTCGCCTTGAACCGGGAGGTCACCCAGGCGCAGACCTTGTCCATGTCGAAGCGCTGCTCGGGGATGAGGATGACGTTGGCCCCGCCCGCGAGCCCCGAGTGCAGGGCGATCCAGCCGGCGTGACGGCCCATCACCTCGACGACGAGGACCCGCATGTGGGACTCGGCCGTGGTGTGCAGCCGGTCAATGGCCTCGGTGGCGATGCCGACGGCCGTGTCGAAGCCGAAGGTGTAGTCGGTGGCCGACAGGTCGTTGTCGATGGTCTTGGGCACTCCGACGCACGGGATGCCGTACTCCTCGTACAGTTTCGCGGCCACGCCCAGGGTGTCCTCGCCGCCGATCGCGACGAGGGCGTCCACGTCGTACTTGGCGAGGTTCTCCTTGATCCGGCGCACCCCGTCGTCCGTCTTGAACGGGTTGGTGCGCGAGGAGCCGAGGATGGTGCCGCCGCGGGGCAGGATCCCGCGGACGGCGGGGATGTCCAGCGGGACCGTGTCCCCCTCGACGGCGCCCCGCCAGCCGTCCTTGAAGCCGACGAACCCGTAGTCGTACTCCTGGACGCCCTTGCGGACGACGGCCCTGATCACCGCGTTGAGCCCCGGGCAGTCGCCGCCGCCCGTGAGCACTCCGACCTTCATGGATTCTCCCTTCACCATGACGGCCACGCTAGTGGTGACCCAGGTCACAGCAAGGGGTCAGGAGAGGGTGATTCCGGTGAAATCACGGGGCGTCGCGTACCGCCGTTCACTCGTACGAAGACGTAAGTACGATCGACGCCGCGCCCGCGGGTGCGACTACACGTCGTCGAGGCCGCGCTCTATGGCGTACCGGACGAGCTCCACCCGGTTGTGCAGCTGGAGTTTGCCCAGGGTGTTCTGAACGTGGTTCTGCACGGTGCGATGTGAAATGACAAGGCGTTCCGCGATCTGCTTGTACGAGAGCCCCTTGGCCACCAGCCGCAGCACCTCGGTCTCCCGGTCGGTCAGCTGCGGGGCCTTCGGCTCGTCGGAAGCGGTCGGCGCCGGGTCGGTGGCCAGGCGCCGGTATTCGCCGAGCACCAGACCCGCCAGGCCCGGGGTGAACACCGGGTCTCCGGCCGCCGTGCGGCGGACCGCGTCGATCAGCTCCTGGGCGCCCGCCGACTTCAGCAGGTAGCCGGTCGCGCCCGACTTCACCGCCTCCAGGACGTCGGCGTGCTCCCCGCTGGCCGACAGCACGAGCACGCGCAGCGCCGGATCGGCGCCGACCAGCTCCTTGCAGACCTGGACTCCGGGCATGCCCGGCAGGTTGAGGTCGAGGACCAGTACGTGCGGGACGACGGCGCGGGCCCGGCGTACCGCTTCCGGCCCGTCCCCGGCCGTGGCCACGACGTCGAAACCCGCGGCGGCCAGGTCGCGGGCCACCGCGTCCCGCCACATCGGGTGGTCGTCGACCACCATCACCTTGATGTCCTGAACCTGCGTCGTACCGCTCATCGGTGCTCCGTCCTCCCCCTCGGTACTGTCAGTTCCACTTCGGTGCCCTGTCCGGGGACGGACACCAGCTCGGCGGTGCCGCCGAGGTCACGCAGGCGGCCCCGGATGGACAGGGCCACGCCCATCCGTCCTTCGCCCTCCGCCTGGTCGAGCCGTCCGGCCGGGATGCCCGGCCCGTCGTCACGGACCGTGACGATCACCTCGTCGCCCCAGTCCTCCACCAGGATCCACGCCCTGGCGCCCTCACCCGCGTGCTTGCGCACGTTGTCGAGGGCGGCCCCGACGGCCGCCGCCAGCTCCCGCGCGGCGGGCGCGGGCAGCGGCACCGGGGTGCCCGGCTCGGCGAAGCTCACCTTCGAGCCGGCGTGCGGGGCGAGGAGCGAGCGCAGATCCAGTTCGCCCGCGTCGGCGTCCGGCTCCTCCACCTCGTACGCGTCCACGAACGCGCCGAGCGACTCGTCACGGGAGACCCGGGAGGGGTGCACCAGGCCGCTGGAGACCAGGGTGCGCAGCGCGACCTCCTGCTCGCCCGCCATCCGGCCGAGTTCGGCGGCCTCGCCGCCCAGCTCGGTGCCGCGCCGCTGGACCATGGCGAGGACCTGGAGGACCCCGTCGTGGATGTCGCGGGCGAGGCGTTCGCGTTCGCGGGTGGCGGCCTCGATCTCCAGGGCGCGGGCGAGGGTCGCCTCACTGGCCCGCGCGACCTCGACGACGTAGCCGATGGCTATGGAGGCGACCCAGACCAGCAGGACGTTGTGCAGGGTGTCCCGCGTCGGGTCGCCGCTGTGGATGACGATGTTGGCGACGGCCACGAAGGACGAGGCGAAACCGGCCCAGCGCCAGCCGCCCTTGATGGCGAAGGCGAGGACCGAGCCCGCCGTCCAGATGGTGGGGAGCGTGGGGCCGCCGTCCGCGATCCGCTCCTGGGTGTCGACGAGCGGGGTGAGCAGGATGCCGGTCAGCGCGACGGCGAGGTCGGCGCCGAGGAAGCGCTTGGTGCAGCTGGCCGCGTTCGCCACCTTGGGGTGGGTGGCCAGCGTCCAGGCCGCGAGGACGGCGAGGTAGCCGGCCGCGATCCAGGGGCGGTCGAACTTCTTCCAGGCGGAGGCGAACAGCAGCACCGCGTAGACCATGGTGAGCAGCCGGTACGCCGTCAGGGCGCGCCACAGCGGCTGCTCGACCGACATGCGGACGACGCGCTCGCGTTTCGCCATCTCCCCCACCACCCACCCAGCCGACCCGCGCCTTGCGGGCGGTACCGCCGCCGCCCGCGCTACTCGGCGTTCTTGTCGTTCTTGTCGTTCTTGGCGGACTTCTCGGCCCGCGCCTTCTCCGCCTTCTCGGCGTCGGCGATCTGCCGCTTGGCCGCCGTCGCGTAGATGTCGACGTACTCCTGGCCGGAAAGCTTCATGATCTCGTACATGACCTCGTCGGTCAGCGAGCGGAGGATGAAGCGGTCCCCGTCCATGCCGTGGTAGCGGCTGAAGTCCAGCGGCTTGCCGATCCGGATGCCCGGACGCATCAGCTTCGGGACCACCTTGCCGGGCGGCTGGATCTTCTCCGTGTCGATCATCGCCACCGGGATCACGGGGGCGCCGGTGGCGAGCGCCACCCGGGCCAGACCGCCGGGCTTGCCCCGGTAGAGGCGGCCGTCGGGTGAACGCGTCCCCTCGGGGTAGATACCGAACAGCTCACCGCGCTCGATGACCTCGATACCGCTCTTGATCGCGGCCTCACCCGCCCCGCGCGCACCGGAGCGGTCCACGGGGAGCTGCCCGACGCCCTTGAAGAAGGCCGCCGTCAGCTTGCCCTTGACCCCCGGGGAGGTGAAGTACTCCGCCTTCGCGATGAAGGTGACCTTCCGGTCCAGCACGGCTGGAAGGAAGAAGGAGTCCGAGAAGGACAGGTGGTTGCTCGCGAGGATCGCCGGCCCCTCCGCGGGAATGTTCTCGAGGCCCTCCACCCACGGCCTGAAGGCGAGCTTCAGGGAACCGCCGATAGAGAACTTCATTGCGCCGTAGATCAACTCGAAAGCCTTCCTGTGTCTGTCGAACAGACCCTATCCCGTGGCTCCGCTGGCAGCGGCCCTACGACCCTGGTCGGTGCCACCCCCGTCGCGTACGGTGAAGTCACACAGCGCGACACTCCCGTACCCCCGCGCATCCTGATCGACTAAGGAGACTCTGGTGCCCGTCCTCCCTGGAGCAGAGCCGTTCCGCCACGAGGGCGGAGAGGTCGGCGTGCTGCTCTGCCACGGCTTCACCGGTTCGCCGCAGTCGCTCCGCCCCTGGGCCGACCATCTTGCCGCGCGCGGGCTGACGGTGTCGCTGCCGCTGCTGCCCGGGCACGGGACGCGCTGGCAGGACATGCAGCTCACGGGCTGGCAGGACTGGTACGCCGAGGTCGACCGCGCGCTGCGGGAGCTGCTGGACCGGTGCGAGCAGGTGTTCGTCTTCGGGCTGTCGATGGGCGGCGCGCTGGCCCTGCGGCTGGCGGCCAAGTACGGGGACGCCATCAGCGGCCTCGTGCTCGTCAACCCGGCCAACAAGGTGCACGACCCGCTGGCCGTCGCCCTTCCGGTGGTCAAGCACTTCATCAGGTCGACGCCGGGCATCGCCAGCGACATCGCCAAGCCGGGCTCGGAAGAGGTCGGCTACGACCGGATCCCGACGCGGGCCGCGCATTCGCTGCGCACGTTCTTCCAGCTGGTGGACGCCGAACTGCCGCAGGTGACGCAGCCGGTGCTGCTGCTGCACAGCCCGCAGGACCACGTCGTCCCGCCGGCCGACTCCGCGCGGATCCTGGCGCGGGTGTCGTCGACGGACGTCACCGAGACCCTGCTGGAACAGAGCTACCACGTCGCGACGTTGGACCATGACGCGGAGCGGATCTTCGAGGACAGCTTCGCGTTCGTCGGACGGCTCGCGGAGAGCGTCGGCAGGGAGGGGGCGGCCAGCGGTGGCTGAGCACGAGGAGTCGTCGGGGGGTGTTCCCCCGCTGGACGAAGAGGCGGCATGGGCCGCGATCGTCGCCGGGTACGGGCAGGAACCGCCGGACCCGCCGGGGGCGAGGCCGTTCCGGCCGATCGAGAATCTGATGCTGCCCGAGGAGGACGTCAAGCCGGCCCCGCCGGTCGCCGAGCCGGAGCCGGAGCCGGAGCCCGACTCCGCGCCGCCGGAGCCGCCGACGCCGGCGCTGGGCAGCTCGGTGATCTTCGCCCCGGGCGTGGGTGGCGCCGGTCCGCGTGACCACTCGCTGGCCGAGCCGAAGGACGACGACCTGACCCCGGCGGAGGAGGGCCACTTCATCCCGCCGGAGCCGGAGCTTCCGCCGTCCGACGCGACGGCGAAGTTCGCGTGGCTGGCGGTGATCGGCGGCCCGGTGCTGCTGTTGCTGGCGGTGCTGCTCCAGTGGGACATGACGTGGTGGCTGACCACCCTGAGCATCGGCGGCTTCCTGGGCGGCTTCGCCACCCTGGTGGGCCGCATGGCGCAGGGCGACGACGAGGACGACGACCCGGGCCGCGGCGCGGTGGTGTAGCCCGGAGCCCGAAGGCCTCGAGCCCCGCCAAGGGGTATCCCCGGACGGAGTCCGGGGGGATGGAGGCACGGCGGCCGGGGGCCGGTCGACGGCTAGTGCTGTGGCCGGGAAGGTTTGCCGGGTCGCGGCGCCCGGTGCGGTGCATCGCAAGGCGGAGGGCCGGCTCGTACTGGACGTACTTGCGTGGTCCGACAACGCGGCGAGGTGCCGTGCCGGGCGCCGCGACTCGGTGAACCTTCCCGGTCACAGCACTAGGGGGTCGCCGGGAGGCGGAGGGTGGCCAGGACCGGGAGGTGGTCCGTCGCCGCGCGGAGGTCGGCGTCGGTCACCCCCGGCAGCCCCGCGGGGACACCGCAGGCCAGGATCTCCACCCCCCGCGAGGCGAAGACGGCGTCGACGCGGCGGTCCGGCTTCGGCGCCGATGCCGGGAAGGTGTGTTCCCCGCCCCAGGGGGCGGCCGTCCAGCAGTCCTGCAGGGCCTCGGACAGGCGGCTGAAGGCAGGGCCGTCCGGAGGTTCGTTCACGTCGCCCGCGGCGATCAGGTACGGGGCGTCCAGCGCCTCGGCCCGGTGCAGCAGCTGCTCCGCCTGGGCCAGCCGCTCCACCCGGTCCAGCGACAGGTGGGCGCTGATCACCCCGACGCGGGCGGCCCCGAAGCGGACCACCGCCGTCGCGAAGCCCCGCCGGTGCCGCCCGGGGGTGAGCGGCAGCAGAACGTCCTGCGTCTGCTCCACGTAGGCCCGTAGCGAGCACAGCAGCAGCGGCCCGGCGGCCGTCGCGCCTCCGCTCAGCACCACCAGCTCGCTCTTCGCGGCCAGCCTGGCGGCGTGCTTGCGCCAGCGGAAGAAGCGTGGGGCCTCCTGGGCGAAGACCAGGTCGGGGGCGCAGGCCCGGATCACGCGGGCCAGCGCGTCCTCGTCGTCGCGCATCGAGCGCAGGTTGTAGGTCAGCACCCTGATCACGGCGGAACCGTCCGGCTCCGTCCGGGACTTGGGCAGCAAGGGCAGCTCAGGCATCGAAGACACGTCCATGCCTCGCAACATACGCAGCCGCCCGCCGCTCTCCCAGGGGGCGCGGCGGGCGGTCACGACGAACGGCGCGGCGGCTCAGCCCTGGCGCGCCAGGTCGGCGGCGCCCACCAGGCCGGCCTTGCCGCCGAGCTGCGCGGCCAGCACCTGCGCGTGCGGGCGCCACGCGGCGCCGATCAGCCAGCGCTTGAAGGACTTGCGGATCGGGTCGAGGACCAGGTCGCCCTCGTCCGAGACCCCGCCGCCGACGATGAACGCCGACGGGTCGAAGAGCGAGGCCAGGTCGGCCAGCCCGGCGCCGGCCCAGCGGGCCAGTTCGCGGAAGGAGTCGATGGCCACCAGGTCACCCTGGCGGGCGGCCTCGCTGATGTGCTTGCCCTCGATGCCCTCGGGGGTGCCGTCGCCGAGCGAGAGCAGGAGCGTCGCGTTCTCGGGGGTGGCGTTGGCGCGCTGCTTCGCGTACCGGACGAGCGCGCGCCCGGAGGCGTACTGCTCCCAGCAGCCCTGGCTGCCGCAGCCGCACAGCAGGCCGTCCGGGACCACCCGGATGTGCCCGAACTCGGCGGCGACACCGAAGCGTCCGCGCCGCAGCTTGTTGCCGATGATGATGCCGCCGCCCAGGCCGGTGCCGAGGGTGATGCAGATGACGTCCTCGTGGCCCTGGCCGGCGCCGAAGCGGTACTCGCCCCAGGCCGCGCAGTTCGCGTCGTTCTCGACGACGACCGGCAGGCCGATGCGCTGCTCGACCTTGTCCTTGAGCGGCTCGTGCCGCCAGTTGATGTTCGGCGCGAAGAGTACGGTCGCGCGCTTGTCGTCCACGTATCCGGCGGCGCCGATGCCGACGGCGTCGATGGTGTGGCCGCTGCTGACCTCGGACACGGCGACGCAGATCGCGTCCGTCACTCCGTCCGCGGTCGGCGGGGTGGGCACCTTGTACGTCTCAAGGATGGTGCCCTCTTCGTCGACCACGCCGGCCGCGATCTTCGTGCCGCCGATGTCGACGCCGATGGTGAGTCCCATTAGTCCCTCGGTTTCCGGTCAAACCCCGCCACGGCCAACCGTACCCGAGGCCGACGGAGGATCAGTCGAGATCGATCCGCTCGGCCGGGCCCGCTTCGGGGCCGTCCGGACCGTCGTCGCGCGGGTCGCTGTCCTTGCGCGGGGCGGACGGCTCGTTCCGCGTCCAGCGGCGCTCGTGGCCCTCGACGGCCGAGCGGTAGGCGGCGAGGAGTTCCGAGCCGGCGGCCGCGAGGTGGTCGAAGACCTCGGGGTTGCGTTCGATGACGGGCTTGGCGGCGGTCTTGGCCTGGTTGACGAACTGGCGCACGGCACCCTGGGCGGCGCCGCCGAGCAGCGGGTTGTTCAGGGCGGAGACCTTGTCGGCGACCGCCTCGAAGAGCTTGAACAGCTCCTCGGAAGCGGTACCGGTCCCGGTCCCGCTTCCGGCTGCGCCGTCCTGGGCTGCCCGGCGGCGCGCCTTCTCGGCGGCGAGGTCCTCGGCGCAGGCCTTCGCCCAGGCGTCGTCGTCGGTGGGGCGGTCGGTGGCCTCGCTCATGGCGGACTCTCCTGCGGCGGATACGGGGCGGCGTCGGTACGGCCTGCTTCGACCTTACCCCCGAACGGCGGTACGAGGATCAGCGCGTCCGGGGCCACAGCCGCGGGTCGGGGGTGAAGCGGACGCGGAGCACGTCGTCGGCGAGGGCGGCGCCGGAGACGGTGCAGCGGCGCAGCGCCGAGGGCAGGGAAACGATCCGCCGGTACGGGCCGACCGTGAGCAGCAGCTCGTCCCCGCGCCGGACCAGGTCGAGCTCGCTCTTGCGGGCCCGGGGCAGCGGGATCGCCCAGACCAGGACGCCGTCCTCGGCGAGCCGGTCCTCCACCGCCCAGTCCGGACCGCGGCGGCGCGGCGCCGGAGCGAAGCCCTCGGTGGCGGCGAGGGCGGCCAGATCGTCGGCGCCCTGCGGGTCCCGGCCGAGGTGGGCGAGCCGGGATATGGGCAGGTCCTGGCCCCACTCGGCGAGGAACTTGTCCTGCTGGGCGGCGATCTGGCCCACCCAGGGGTCGGGCGAGCTGTGCGGCACGAGCCGGTTGGCGACCAGGTCGCCGATGGTCAGCCGGTGCAGGGCCAGCCCCAGCACGCCGGTACGCAGGGCGGTGTCGGAGGCCGGCCCCGGCTCGGCGACCAGTCGGACCACGGTGGAGTCGGCCTCGACGACGGCCTGGACAGCGGCCAGCTCGGCGTCCCAGCGCGCGGCGGCCTCGTACAGCCACTGCGCGGGCATGGGGACCCCGGCCAGTTGGGCGAGTACGGGCCGCAGGGCGCGGGCGGCCTGCCGCTCGGGGGGCAGCAGCCGGGCGAGGTACCGGCGCAGCTGGGCGGGGAGGGCGAGGGTGGCGACGGCCTGGTGCAGCGGAGGCATGTCGACGACGACGAGGTCGGTGTCGGGGGCGGTGGCCGCCCGGCGCAGCGCCCGGAGCAGCGCGAACTGCTCGGCGCCGGGCAGCTCGGTGACCTCCTCGGCCCCGAGCGGCCTCCCGCCGAGCATCCCGATGAGCGCGGAGCCGCGTTCCTGGAGGGCGACGATTTCGGTACGGAACTCCTTGCCGGAATCGATCCGCACGACCCGCACCCCCGGCCCGGCCTCCGCCCCGGCTTCGGCGGACACCAGCACGACCCGCTGCCCGTCGCGGGCCGCGGCGTACGCGGTGGCGGCGGCGACGGTGCTCCGCCCTGCCCCTCCGGGGCCGGTGATCAGCAGGGTCTGCATGGTGGGGGTGCTCCGGATCTGGGGTGTTCCCGCCTCCGCAGCGGGGCGGGGCGGGTACGGGAGTGTCGCTGCGCGGTGGCGCGGAGCGGGTACGGCTGGTCGGCATGCCGCACCGCTGCGCGGCGGGACGGGGTACGGCTGGTCGGCATGCCACACCGTTGCGCGGCGGAGACGGCTGGCGGCACGCGCGGCGCACCGCCGAGTGCGGCCGGACCGCTGCGCGGCGGGGCGGGCTCTGCCCGGACCCGCGCCGCAAACCCCCGGACTCCGTCCGGCGATACCCCCTTGCGAGGCTGAAATCGCCATCCGGGCACAGCCCGCCGGACATTGCGGCGCGGAGCCCGTGCCGGGTCGGCGCAGCCGCAGGGCGCCGGGGCCGCACCATCCAGCCCCGCCAGGGGGTATCCCCAGACGGAGTCGTGGGGGGGTTTGCGGCGCGAGGCCCGGGGAAGAGCCCCGGCAACGTCGCAGGCCCCCGCCCGGTCGGCGCGGCCACCAGGGGGTGTCCCGGACGGCGCCGGGCCGGGGGCAGCGCCCCGGCGGCGGGGTCGGCCCGTCAAACGCCCGGCCAGGGCCTACCTGGACTCCACGCGCTTCTTCAGGCCCGCCAGCGCGCGGTCGATGATGACCTTCTCGGCCTTGCGCTTGATCATGCCCAGCATCGGGATCTTGACGTCCACGGTCAGCTGGTACGTGACCTCGGTGCGCCCACCGTCCAGCGGGGCGAGCCGGTAGGAGCCGTCCAGCTGTCGCAGCATCTGGGACTTGTCCAGCGTCCAGCTGACCTCGTCCGCGCCCTTCCAGGTGTAGGCGAGGGTGTGGTCGTCCTTGATCGCGCCCGCGTCGAGCAGCAGCCGGACCATCGCCGCGCGGCCCTCGGCGTCGGTGGAGAGCACCTCGGCCTCCTTCACCTCGCCGGTCCACTCGGGGTAGCGGGCGAAGTCGGCGATCACGGCCATGACCTCGGCCGGCGAGGCCTCGATCGTGATGCTCGAGCTGGTGTGTTCCGCCATCGCGGTCGCTCCTCCGGGGAGTGTTCGACAAGTGTGCGGGCGGCCGCCGGCCGCCGCGTGAAGGCTACCGCGCGTGCGGGTCTCACCACTCCAGCGCCCATGGCCTGCCCGTCGCCGCGAAGTGCCCGACGTTCACGCACTCCGTGCCGCCGATGCGGACGCGCCGCGCCAGCGGCTGGTGGACGTGTCCGAACAGGGCGTACCGCGGCCGGGTCCGGTGGATGGCGGCCAGCAAGGCCTCGCTGCCCCGCTCGAAGCGGCGGGCGACGGTGTCGTAGCAGAGCTCGGGCACCTCCGGCGGGATGTGCGAGCACAGCACGTCGACCTCGCCCAGGGCCTCGACCTTGGCGGCGTACTCCTCCACGTCCACCTCGTAGGGCGTCCGCATCGGCGAGGGCAGCCCGCCGCCCACGAAGCCGAAGACGCGGCCGCCGATCTCCACCCGCTGCCCGTCGAGCACGGTGGTGCCGGGGCGGGCGTATTCGCGCCACAGCTGCGGCATGTCGACATTGCCGTAGGTGGCGTAGGTGGGGCTGGGGAAGGCGGCGAACATCCCGGCGTACTGGCGTCGTACCGCGTCCTCGATCAGCCGTTCCCGGTCGAGTCCGTCCCACAGCCGCCGGCCGAATTCGCGGGCCTCCTGGAACCGCCGCTCCGTGCGCAGTTCCACGATCCGGTCGGCGTTCTCGACGCCGAAGAGGTCGGGGAAGATGCCGCGCGAGTGGTCGGCGTAGTCGAGGAAGAGCACCAGGTCACCGAGGCAGATCAGGGCGTCGGCCCCGTCACCGGCCCGCGCCAGCGCTTCGGTGTTGCCGTGGACGTCACTGACGACGTGGATCCGCGTACGCGTTTTCCTGCCACCCATGCCCGTCACCCTAGGGCCGCCCGGGGTGTGGCCGGTAGAGGGGGTCGGGCAGCCAGCGGACCTGCGGTTACTTCCGAGTCGCGAGGGGGGTCGACTAGTGTCGGCCTGACCGTGCGGGGTCGTGCAATGCAGTGCGATGTACAGAATGTGACGCACGGAACATCTGGCCGGTTCCCTCTATCCGGAACCCACTACCGGTGGGTAACGTCCGGTCGGTCCACACGGTGGCGATGGCGCCCAGAGGAGCAGCAGTCTTGCGCGAGTTCAGCCTTCCGGCCCTGTACGAGGTCCCGTCGGACGGGAACCTGACGGATCTCATCCGGCGCAACGCCGCCCAGCATCCCGACACCGCCGTCATGAGCCGCAAGGTCGACGGCCGGTGGCAGGACGTGAACGCCACGGAGTTCCTCGCCGAGGTGCGGGCCGCCGCCAAGGGCCTGATGGCCGCCGGCATCGAGCCCGGCGACCGCGTCGCGCTGATCTCCCGCACCCGCTACGAGTGGGTGCTGTTCGACTTCGCGATCTGGAGCGCGGGCGCGGTCACCGTCCCGGTCTACGAGACCAGCTCGCCCGAGCAGGTCCAGTGGATCCTCGGCGATTCGGGAGCCGTCGCGGTCGTCGTGGAGAGCCCGGCGCACAGCGCGACCGTGGCCGCTCTGCGCGACCGGCTGCCGGAGCTGCGCGAGGTGTGGGAGATCGACCAGGACGCCCTGGGCGCGCTGAAGAGCGCGGGCGCGCAGGTCACCGACGCCGAGGTCGACGCGCGCAGCGCGCTCGCGTCCGCCGACGACGCGGCCACCATCGTCTACACCTCGGGAACCACCGGCCGCCCCAAGGGCTGCGTGCTGACCCACCGCAACTTCTTCGCCGAGTGCGGCAACGTGGTGGAGCGGCTCAGCCCGCTCTTCCGCACCGGCGAGTGCTCCGTGCTCCTCTTCCTCCCCGCCGCGCACGTCTTCGGGCGCCTGGTGGAGGTGGCGTCCGTGCTGGCGCCGATCCGCCTCGGCTGCGTACCGGACATCAAGAACCTCACCGACGAGCTGGCGTCCTTCAAGCCGACGCTGATCCTCGGCGTGCCGCGCGTCTTCGAGAAGGTCTACAACTCGGCGCGCGCCAAGGCGCAGGCCGACGGCAAGGGCAAGATCTTCGACGCGGCGGCCGAGACGGCGATCGCGTACAGCCGCGCGCTGGACGCCCCCGGCGGCCCGTCCTTCGTTCTGAAGCTCAAGCACAAGATCTTCACGAAGCTGGTCTACAGCAAGCTGCACACGGTCCTCGGCGGGCGCGGCGAGTACGCGATCTCCGGCGGGGCCCCGCTGGGCGAGCGGCTCGGCCACTTCTTCCGCGGCATCGGCTTCACGGTGCTGGAGGGCTACGGCCTGACCGAGTCCTGCGCGGCCACGGCCTTCAACCCGTGGGACAAGCAGAAGATCGGTACGGTCGGCCAGCCGCTGCCCGGCTCCGTGGTGCGCATCGCCGACGACGGCGAGGTACTGCTGCACGGCGAGCAGATCTTCAAGGAGTACTGGAAGAACGAGACGGCCACCGCCGAGGCGCTGACCGACGGCTGGTTCCACACCGGCGACGTCGGCACCCTCGACGAGGAGGGCTTCCTCGCGATCACCGGCCGCAAGAAGGAACTCATCGTCACCGCGGGCGGCAAGAACGTCGCGCCCGCCGTCATCGAGGACCGGATCCGCGCGCACGCGCTGGTCGGGGAGTGCATGGTCGTGGGTGACGCGCGGCCGTTCGTGGCCGCGCTGGTCACCATCGACGAGGAGTTCCTCGGCCGGTGGGCCGCGGAGAACGGCAAGCCGGCCGGTGTCACGGCCGCGGAGCTGCGCGAGGACGCGGACCTGATCGCCGCCGTCCAGAAGGCCGTGGACGATGGCAACGCGGCGGTTTCCAAGGCGGAATCGGTGCGGAAATTCCGCATTCTGCCCGCCCAGTTCACGGAGGAGTCGGGTCACATCACGCCGTCGCTGAAGCTCAAGCGCAATGTGGTGGCGAAGGACTTCGCGGACGAGATCGAGGCCCTCTACCAGGGCTGAGGAGCCGGGGGCCGAGGAACCGGAGGGGCCGGCGTTTCAGCCCCTCCGGGCGTATCCCCAGATGGAGTCGTGGGGGGGTTCGAGGAGCGGGGTTGCGAGGGCAGAGCCCCCGCGACGGCGGCGCGGCCGGGCCGTTACAGCAGCTCCCGCAGCCGGTCCGCCAGCAGGTCCCAGCGCCACTTCTCCTCGACCCAGGCGCGTCCGGCGGCCCCCATGCGCGCCCGCAGCTCCGGATCCAGCAGCAGGGTGCTGATGCGGTCGGCCGCGTCCTCGGGGTCGCCGCCCCGGACCACCCAGCCCGTCTCCCCGTCCAGCACCGCGTCAGGGGCTCCGCCCGAGTCGCCCGCGACCACCGGCAGGCCCGTCGCCGAGGCCTCCAGGTAGACGATGCCGAGCCCCTCCACGTCCAGCCCGCCCCGCCGGGTCCGGCACGGCATCGCGAAGACGTCCCCCGCGCCGTAGTGGGCCGGGAGTTCGGACCACGGGACGGCCCCGGTGAAGACCACCGAGTCCGTGACCCCCGTGGACGCCGCCAGCTTCCGCAGGTCACCCTCGTACGGACCGCCGCCCACGATCAGCAGCACCGCGTCCGGTACCGCCGCCAGGATCCGCGGCATCGCCTCGATCAGCGTGTCCTGTCCCTTGCGCGGGACCAGCCGGGACACGCACACCACCACGGGGCGGTCGGTCAGGCCGAGCCGGTCCCGTACCTCCGCGCCGCCCGAGTCGGGGTGGAAGGTCTTCTCGTCGACCCCCGGCGGGAGTTGGGTCATCCGCGCCGCCGCCCGCTCCGTCACCGCCGAGGCGATCCGCGAGCGCGTGTACTCCCCCAGGTAGGTCAGGGTGTCCGTGCCCTCGCCGATCCGCCTCAGCAGCTGCCGCGCGGCCGGCAGCTGCGCCCAGCCGGCCTCGTGCCCGTGCGTGGTGGCGACCAGCCGCCTCGCCCCCGCCCGGCGCAGCGCGGGGCCCATCAGGCCCAGCGGGGCCGCCGCCCCGAACCACACCGACTCGCAGCCGTGTTCGCGCAGCAGACCCACCGCCCGCCGGGTTACCCGGGGCGTGGGCAGCAGCATCGTCGTACGGTCGCGCACGACCTGGAACGGCTGGTCCGCGTCGAAGGCGGCGGTGGCCTCGCGGCCTTCCGCACCGTGCTTCCAGGTGGAGGCGTAGACGACGATCCGGTCGGGATCCAGCCGCAGCGCCATGTTGTGCAGGAAGGCCTGGATGCCGCCCGGTCGCGGCGGGAAGTCGTTGGTCACGATCAGCGTCTTGTGCATCGCTGCCAACGTACCGGACCCGCTCAGCGCAGTTCCTCCCGCAAGGCCGTCCGCCAGGCCCGCGTCAGGGCGGCCAGGTCCACGTCCAGGGCCGCGTCCAGCGCGGCGGGCAGCGGCGCGCGCCCCGCGTCTTCGTAGAGCCGGACCAGCGCCGCCTCGCCCCACCGGTCGGCGATGAGCCGGCAGGCCAGCCAGGAGCCCTCGTACGCGCGCGCCGACGCCTCGCCGTCGCCGCCGAAGGCGAACGCCCCGTCCGCGGGCAGCTCGCCCGGCACCTCGCCGCGTCGAACGGCGCGGGCCAGCGCGGGCGCGGCCAGGTCCGGGCTGCCCGAGGTTCCGGGGACGCCCCGGTACGCCACCCAGTCCGCGAAGCCCTCCGAGAGCCACAACGGGGTCGAGGCGGAGGTCGCGGTACGGGTCGCGACGTGGGTGACCTCGTGGGTCAGGACGATCCGCCTGCCCGATTCCGTCAGCTCCCGGTAGCCCTCCGGGTTGACCACGACCCGGTCGGCCGGGGCCGGTCCGGTCCCGGTGCGGCCCGTGGTGACCGCCCCCATGCCCCGGTACGCGTCGGCCGGCTGCCCCAGCAGCGCCGCCATCGCGTCCAGGGTGCCGGGCACCAGGACCACGACCCGCCCCGCCCAGGGCCCCGGCCAGGCCGCGCTCACCGTCGCCGCCGCCCGGTCCGCCTCGGCGGCGATCCCGGCCAGGGTGCCGGGCGCCGGGCCGACGCCGAGCACCAGGGCGTGCGCGCCCCGGACCACCTCGACGGCGCCCTGGTCCCACAGCTGCGCCGGCGCCCCGGGAGCCGGCCGTTCGCCGGAGACCCGCCAGGCCTCGCCGACCCGGGTCAGCTCCACCTCGCGCGCCGACCCGGTGGGGGCGGCGTCGTAGCCGCTGAGCCGGTAGCGCAGCTCGGCCCGCGCGAGGGCCCGTACGCCGTCCCGCCGGACCGAGGTGACCTCGTACGCCCAGTCCTCCAGCGGGATCCCGGCGAGCCGCGCGGGCGGCGCCGCGGACCAGTCGGCCACGGCCCGCCGGACGTCGCGCTCGACGCGGCCTGCGTCGGGGGCGGGCGCCGTGCATCCGGCCACCGCGAGCAGGCACGGCAGCAGGAGGCGTACGACGGCACGACGAACCGGATGCATCAGCCGATCGTACGCACGGCCCGCGCCGGAGCTTCTACGGCCGGGTCACCGAGGACACCGGCATCATCCCGACCGGGTCGTAGCGCACCCGCGCGCCCGGGTAAGGGGCGTGCACCACTTGGCCGTTGCCGACGTACATGCCGACATGGCTGGCGTCCGAGCGGTACGTCACCAGGTCCCCGGGCCGGGCCTGCGAGAGCGGCACCTGCCGGCCCGCGTGCCGCTGGGCCTGCGAGGTGCGGGGCAGCGCGACACCCGCCTGGCGGTAGGACCACACCATCAGCCCGGAGCAGTCGAAGCCGGAGGGGCCGGTGGAGCCCCACACGTACGGGCGCCCCACCGCGGCGCGGGCGGCCAGCACCGCGGCCAGGGCGCGGCCCGAGGCGGCCCCGGCGGCGACGGGCGGTTCGGGCAGCGCGTCGGGGCGGTCGCCGGAGCGGGAGGCCCGCTCGAAGTCGGCCCGCTCCTCGGAGGGCATCGCGTTGAGCAGCCGCCGGGCGGCGGCGAGCTTCGCGGTGACGGAGCGCTTGTGGCGGGCCACGTCGGAGCGCAGCGCGTCGAGTTCGGCGAGCTTGCGGGAGGCTTCCTCGCGCTGCTGGCCGAGCCGGCGCTGCTCCTCGCGGAGTGCGCCGAGCTGGTGGGCCTGGCGGCCGCTGAGCCGGTTCAGGACGGCGGCCTTGTCGAGGTAGTCGCTGGGATCCTCGGACAGCATCAGCTCGACGGTGGGGTCGATGCCTCCGGAGCGGTACTGGGCTCCGGCGAAGGTGCCGAGGACGCCGCGCATGGTGTTGATGTGGTCCTGGCCGCGGGCGACCGCGTCCTGGGCCCGGCTGATCTCGGCCCGGAGCTTGTCGGCCTTCTCGCCCGCCTCGTTGAACTGCTCGGTGGCCTGCTCCGCCTCCTCGAAGAGCCGGTCGACCTGGGCGCGGGAGCCTGCCCTGCTCCCGCCGCCCGGGTCGTTCGGGAGGCCGGGGGCCGCGTTCGCGGGTGCGCCCGTCATGGCCACGGCGGCGGTGGCCGCGGCGGCGGTGAAGACGGTGACCTTGGTGTTCCGGTCGAGGCTGGTGAGCCCGGGCCGGCGATGGGACGCCACGTGGAACCGCTCCCTTCCGCTGGGCGGGGCCCGGGTCCGCCCTCCGTGGGCGGCCGTGTGCCGGGTTCCGCGCTGGCAGACAGTAGCCGCGCCACCACGCACCGGCCAACGACCGTCGTGGGGCACACACGGTGACGCCCCACCGGAGACGCAGGTCACCGGCGGGGCGTGGGGGCAGAGCGCGTCCGTGTAATTCGCCCGGATGGGCGGTGTACGGCGCGCCCTCGCGCGCGGGCGGCCCGTCGGAACCGGGTCGCAACCAGGAGGCGGAACCGGGGGCCGGGACGGCTCAGATGCGGACGCCGAACTGGAAGGGCATGTTGTCCATCGACTCGTACTTGACGCCGCCGCGCGGGTTAGAGGCGTGCAGTGTCATGTTGTTCCCCGCGTACAGGCCGACGTGGTGCAGGTCGCTGTAGAAGAAGACCAGGTCACCGGGCTGGAGCTGGCTGCGACTGATGCGGGTGCCCTCCTCCGCCTGCGTGTAGGTGGTGCGCGTGATGCCGACACCGGCCTGCTTGTAGGCCCACTGGGTCAGTCCCGAGCAGTCGAAGGCGCTGGGACCCTCGGCGCCGGATATGTACGCGCTGCCCACCTTGGTCTTGGCGGCGGAGAGCGCGGCCCCGGCCCGGCCGGAGGCGCTCGCGGGGGCGGTCGTCGGTGTGACGTCGGTGCGCTCGCCCTCGCTGCGGCTGGCCCGGCTCTGCCTGGCCTCCTCGTCCTTCAACTGCGCGCGCTCCTGCGCGGTCAGCGTGTTGAGGAGGGCCTGGGCCTCGCCGAGCTTGTCCTGGGTCTCCTTCTTCTTCTCGCCCAGCTCCTTGCGGGTGGCGTCGAGGTCGGCGAGCTTGCCCGCGGCCTCCTGGCGCTGCTGCGCGAGGGCGCGCTGCTTGGCCTGGATCTTGCCGATGGCCTCGACCTGCTTGCCGCTCAACTGCTGGAGCGTGGAGGCCTTTTCGAGATAGTTCTCGGGGTCGTCGGAGAGGAAGAGCGCCACGGACTGGTCCAGGCCGCCGCCGCGGTACTGCGCGGTGGCCATCGCCCCGAGCGTGTTGCGCAGGGTGTTGAGCTCGTCCTGGCCGCGGGCGACCTGGTCCTGGAGCTGCCCGATCTCCTTTTCGAGCTTCTCCTGGCGTTCCTTGGCCCCGTTGAACTTCTCGGTGGCCTGCTCCGCTTCCTCGTAGAGCGCGTCGACCTGGGTCTTGACCTCGTCCTTGCCCGGCTTGTCGGGCGCGGCCATGGCCGACTGGGAGGAGAGGGCGACGGCCGCGGCGGCGGTGGCGGTGAGCACGGTCACGCGGGCGCGGGTCGGCTGCTTGGGTCGACGGTGGGACGCCACGAAGGCGAGCTCCTTCTTTCCAGAGCCGCCGAAAAGGCACGCGCAGACTCGGCAGCACCTCCGCCGACACCCCGAATGGGTGATCTACCGCACGAAGGTTTGAACAGACCCTAGTGACACGCCGGTGATCAGTTCAAATCCCCGTGGGAAAAAATCTGTCCCTCTGCCCGCTTCTTTACCTACGGCGCACGCTGTGTGCCGACCACTTGACGGTACGTTCTCTCCGCGCACCGTCAAATGCGGCATTGCACCCAACAGTTAGGAAACGCGCGAAAGCCGCTTCAGCAACAAGGCGGACGTCACGGGCCTGGCTCCCGCCTTCGCCACCCCGTCGGCCACCTCGCGGTCGGTGGAGACCACGACCACGGGCCGGCCCGGCGGCTCGGCGCGCACCAGCTGGCGGATCAACTCGTCCGCCGTCACCCCGGCCTTGGAGAACAGCACCCGCACCCCGCGCGGCGGCGCGAGCAGCACCGGGGCGGCCAACTCCGCCCCGTCGAAGACACAGGTCATCTCCGCGCCCGTCTGCGCGGCCAGCATCGACAGCCCGCCCAGCAGCCGCAGCCGCTGCTTCTCCAGCGGCATCGTCGGATAGCCGGTCTTGGTCACGTTGTACCCGTCGACCACCAGGTGCGCCTGCGGCAGGGCCAACAGCTGGTCCAGGAGCGCGGGATCGGTCTCCGACAGAGCCCGTGCCGCGATGTCCTTCGGAGTCATCCGGCCCGGCTCCACGGCCTCCACGGTGTCCGCGGGCCGGGTGGAGAGCGGCGGCAGCGCCAGCTCACGGCGCAGCCCCGCCGCCGCGTCCAGCACCGTGTCCAGCAGCAGCCGCAGCCGCATGTCCTCGATGCTGCGCCCCTCGCGGGTGGCCCGGCGCGAGGTCTCCAGCGCCGACTCCACCTCCGCCAGACGGGATTTCAGACGCCGGGCCTCGCTCTCGGCGCCGGCCACCCGCGCGGCCGCCTCACCGCGGATCCCGTCGATCTCGGCATTGACCTTGCGCAGGGCCGCCTCGCCCCGCTTGACGTCGTTCAGGGCGCTGCGCAGTTTGCGCTGAAGCGATTCCGCTTCCTTGCGGGCGGCGTCCAGCTCGACGCGTACCTGCTCACCGCCGGAGCGCTGCAGTTCCCGTACCTGGGCCAGCTCCTCGCGCAGCCGCTCCAGCTCGCGCCGGGTCTCCTCGTCCGCCCGCTCGGCGTCGGCGCGCTGCGCCTCCTCCCCGGCGGCGGCCACCAGCTTGACCCAGCCGGCCGGACGCAGCACGTACGCGGCGGCCGCCACGTCCAGCGGCTCGGCGGCGGCGGGCGGGGCACCGGACTCCAGCGCCCCGGCCAGCTCCGGCTGCGACTCGCGCAGCTTCTCCCCGACGCGGCTGCGGAAGACGCCGTCCGTCTCCACGGCGGCGGCCATGGCGTTGCCGGCGAACTTGGCCCGTCGGGTCGGGGTGAAACGGGCGTACTGGCGCAGCTGCGCCGGGAGGTCCGCGACCGTCAGACCGCCGAAGGCGTCCGAGACGAGCGCGATGACCCGGCGCCGCACGCCTTCCGGCAGCGGGCGGTCGAGCGCCTCCGCGGCGTCGCCGGCCGCGTCGGCCGGCTCAGCGCCGCTTGCTGGCTCCACAATCCGTCACCCCTACCGTGATCTACTGTGGGCCGGGCTCCGTCAGGAGTCCGTGCCCGGCCTGTCCACGAGCTCGATCTGGTCCACCGCGTTGCACCAGCGGCAGCGGACCGACTCGATGGTCTCACTGACCACCTCGCGCTCCTCGACCTTGGGCTCCCCGGCGAGGTCCAGGTGGACGTACTCCACTACCTTCGACGAACGGGTGACGTCGAACCGCGTGAGGTTGCCGCACAGCGTGCAGCGCCACCGGGTGGTGTCGGTCGGCAGGGGAACCGTCATCAGGGCGCTCTCTCCTTCGTAGCTCATTCAATTAAAGCCTTTCGCGGCCGTCACAGACCGCAGCACGTAACCCTACGGCCTGCCACCACCCTCAGGTGGGCCCGTCTGCGTCATGCTCTGTCGCATGATCGTAAGGTGGCGGACCGTCCGCGAGGCCGCCCGGGGCCCGGTGATCACGTACGCGCTGATCGCCGGCTGCTGCGTGGCGTTCCTGTTCAGCCCTGCCTCGGGCCTCAACCCGGCGTACGGGACGGGAGAGCGGCTGCTGGTGACGGGAACGGCGTACTTCCGGCACTGGGGCGTGGTCCCCGACGAACTCTTCTCCGGCGGCCCGCGCCCGCTGCTGACCCCGCTCACGGCTCTCTTCGTCCACGGCAGCTGGCTGCACCTGCTCGGGAACATGCTCTTCCTCTACGTCTTCGGCGCGATGGCCGAGGAGCGGATGGGCCGAGCGGAGTTCCTCGTCTTCTACCTCTGCACGGGCTACGTGGCCCTGGCGGCGTACGCGGCCGCCAACGCGGAGTCCGCGCAGACGCTGGTCGGCGCGTCCGGAGCCATCTCGGCGGTGCTCGGAGCCTTCCTGTGCCTGCTCCCGCGCGCCAGGGTGACGAGCCTGTTCCCGTTCCTGTTCTTCCTGCCGCTGCGCTTCCCGGCCTGGATGGTGCTGCTGTTCTGGTTCGCGCTCCAAGGGGTGGCGGCGCACCGCGCGGGCAGCGGCCCCGGAGTGGCCTACCTGGCCCACCTGGTGGGCTTCTCGCTCGGCTTCCTCTACGCCTGGGTGCGGTATCGGCGTACGACTAGAGTGAGTCGACCAGTGATGGCCAGCGAGGGAGACAGCCAACCGTGATCACCGCCATCGTGCTCATCAAGACCAGCGTGGACCGCATCCCGGAGATCGCCGAGTCCATCGCGCAGCTGGACAGCGTCAGCGAGGTCTACTCCGTCACGGGTACGTACGACCTGATCGCTCTGGTCCGCACGGCCCGCCACGAGAACCTGGCGGACATCATCCCCGGCCGCATCAGCAAGATCCCCGGCGTGGAGGCGACGGACACGCACGTGGCGTTCCGGACGTACTCGCAGCACGACCTGGAGGCGGCGTTCGCGATCGGCCTCGACGCGTAGCGTTCAGAGCCGGGGCAGCGCCTCGTCGGCCCGGGCCGGGCGGCCCTCCGCGAGCCAGAAGACGTACCCGCGCAGGTATCCGGCGAGGCCGCCGTCGAGGTGGGCGACGTAGTCCCGGGCGCCGGCGGCGTTGTCCCGCCGCCACTCGTGGTCCGAGGTCGCCCAGGCGCCCCACCCCATGCCGAACGCCCACTCCCGTACCCGGGCGCGGTCCCGCCACCACTCGCGGACGGAGTCCGGGGTCCAGTGGGCGTCGCCATCGCGCCCGTAAGCCTCGAAGGCCTCCTCCTCGGCGGCCCACAAGACGGCCCGGGCCTCCGCCTCGGTGAGGGGCTGGCGGTAGACGAACTCCTGGCCGTACGTGTCTTCGTAGAGCACATGACCAGGTGCCTCCAGCCGTCCAGTCAGGCAGGTGTCCGTCTCCGCGCCGTAGAACGGCCCCGGCACGTTGCGCCAGTCGCGCTCTTCCCACCGGCCGCGCCACGGCTGTTCGGCCGCCGCGCGGACGGTCGGTATCGGGTCCCAGTACGTCATGGCCGGGATCCTGTCAGACGGCGGGCACGCAGCGGCCTTCCTCGGTGCGGTACTGCCACTTCGCGCCGTCCGTGACGAGTTCCCTCACCGCGCGGACGAAGCGCTCCACGTGCTCGTCCGGGGTGCCCGCGCCGAAGCTGACGCGGATGGCGTTCAGGGAGCGCTCGCCCGGCGCCGTCTCGGGGGCTCCGCATTCGCCCTGGGCCTGGGGCTCGCTGCCCAGCAGGGTGCGGACCAGGGGGTGGGCGCAGAAGAGGCCGTCGCGCACGCCGATCCCGTACTCGGCGGACAGCGCCGCCGCGAAGTGGGAGCTGTTCCAGCCGTCGACCACGAACGAGATGACGCCGACGCGCGGGGCGTCGTCCCCGAAAAGGGACAGGACGCGGACCGCCGGGACATCGGCCAGGCCCTCGCGGACCTTGGCGATCAGCTGCCGCTCCCGCGCGACCAGGGTCTCGAAGCCCGCCTCGGTCAGCGCGCGGCACGCGGAGGCGATGGAGTAGACGCCGATGACGTTCGGGGAGCCGGCCTCGTGGCGGGCGGCCGTGGTGTGCCACTCGACGTCCACGCCGCCGGCATCCTCCCCGCTGACGCGTCGCGTGACCTTGCGGGAGGCCCCGCCACCGGCCAGGTACGGCTCGGCCTGCTGGAGCCAGTCCGCCCGGCCGGCGAGCACGCCCGAGCCGAAGGGGGCGTAGAGCTTGTGCCCGGAGAAGGCGACCCAGTCCACGTCCAACTCCTGGACGGAGACCGGGTGGTGCGGGGCCAGCTGGGCGGCGTCCAGCACGATCCGCGCGCCGTGGGCGTGTGCGGCGGCGGCGAGTTCCTTCACGGGCCACAGTTCACCGGTGACATTGGACGCGCCCGTGACACAGACCAGCGCCGGGCCGTAAGGGTCCCGGTCGGCCAGCGCCCGCTCCAGGGTGGCGACGGCCTCGTCCGGCGTGCGCGGGGCGTTGAGGTAGGTGACCCGCGCATCGACCCAGGGCAGGAGCGAGGCGTGGTGCTCGGTCTCGAAGACGAAGACCTGGCAGTCGGCGGGGAGCACGGCGGCGAGCAGGTTGAGCGAGTCGGTCGTGGACCGGGTGAAGATCACCTGGTCGGCGGGGCGGCAGTCGAGGAACTCGGCGACCGTGACCCGGCTCTGCTCGAAGAGGTCCGTGGAGAGCTGCGAGAGGTATCCGGCGCCACGGTGCACGCTGCCGTAGTACGGGGCGTACGCGGCCACGTCGTCCCAGACCCGCTGGAGGGCGGGGGCGCTGGCCGCGTAGTCGAGGGCGGCGTAGGTGACCTCGCCGCCGGTGACGAGCGGGACGGTGACGTCCCGGCCGAGGACGGCCAGCGGCTCGGTACACACGACGTCGGCGGTGGCGAGGGAGGCGGTGTTCAGGGTTGCGGACATGGCGGAATCTCCCGGCAGGCAGGGGTGAATGGCTTCGGTGTGCCCGTACGCGGCTACGGCGAGGCCGCCGTGCGTGGGGGTACGGGAAGTCCTCGGAACGCAACGGGGGTACACGGAAGTGACCCTGTTCCGAGGGTTGAAGAAGGGGCGGAGTCGCCCTATCGCATTCGCTTGCTCACGGAAAACGCTCCTCGAGAGACCAGGACCCCTGGTGTCGAGGGATCCGCGCTTGCCGTAGACCTTTCTGCCTACGGCCTGGTCATCACCCGGGGCACCCCGCCACGGAAGGAGGGTTGCCGGACAGCAAGCCGGGGCCTAAACGCTGTCACTCGTGACCTGCTGAGCATCCTGCCACAAGATCTCCCACGCGCAAGCCCCCCGTCCGCAATGCGGACGGGGGGCCATCGACGCTCACCGCCGCGCCGTGCTACGCGTTGCTCGCCGCCACCCAACGCGCCAGCGCCGCACGGGCCGAACCCGAGTCGATCGCCTCCGCCGCACGGGCGATACCCGCGGCGAGCTGCTCCTCCAGCGAACCCGGCCCCGGATCCAACGCCACCAGCGCCGCCGCCGCGTTGAGCAGGACGGCGTCCCGCACCGGGCCCGTCTCCCCCGCCAGCAGGCGGCGGGCGACGTCCGCGTTGTACGAGGCGTCCTCGCCGCGCAGCGCCGATACGTCGACGATCGGGATCCCGACGTCGCGCGGGTCGAACGGCAGCTCGGTCGCCGAGCCGTCCCGGACCCACCACACCCGGGAGGTGGCCGTCGTGGTCAGCTCGTCGAGGCCGTCGTCGCCGCGGAAGACCAGGGCCGAGGAACCGCGCTCCGCGAGGACGCCCGCCACGATGGGGGCCATCCGGGCGTCGGCCACACCGGTGGCCTGGGCGCGCACCCGCGCCGGATTGGTCAGCGGGCCGAGGAAGTTGAAGGTGGTCCGGATGCCCAGCTCCTTGCGGGCGGCCGCCACGTGCCGCAGCGCGGGGTGGAACTTGACCGCGAAGCAGAAGGTGATGCCGGCTTCCTCGGCGACCTGCGCCACCCGCGCCGGGGGCAGGTCGAGGTTGACGCCGAGCTTCTCCAGGACGTCCGAGGACCCGCTCGCCGAGGACGCGGCGCGGTTTCCGTGCTTGACGACCTTCGCGCCCGTACCGGCCACCACGATCGCGGACATGGTCGAGATGTTGACCGTCTTGGCGCCGTCGCCGCCGGTGCCGACGATGTCCACCGTCCGGCCCGGCACCTCGATGAGGTTGGCGTGTTCGTACATGGCACGGACCAGGCCGTTGATCTCCGCGACCGTCTCCCCCTTGGCCCGCAGCGCGACCGCGAAACCGGCGATCTGCGCGTCGGTGGCCTCTCCCCGCATGATCCGGTCCATGGCCCAGGCGGTGTCGTCCGCGCCCAGGTCCCGGCCGGTGAGCAGGGCATCGAGGACGCCCGGCCAGCCACGGGCCGCCACGCTGTCGCCGCCTGCCGGGGTCACAACGTTCATGGTCCGCTCCTGCTGCTGGTCAAAGATTCCACGTCGAATGGGGAGGCTCACAGCCTATCCAGCGCGGATGACGGCAAAGAGCCCCGTCCAGACACTGGACGGGGCTCTCACCGTGGCGACACCAGGATTGGCCGAAACCGATCCCTCAAGCTGTCGTGCCGGAGATCAGTGGTGGCCGTGGCCGCTCTGGATCTCCTTGTACTCCTCCACCGTGGGCTTCGGAATCTGGTTGTTCTCCGCGTAGAAGCCCTTGCTGAGCTTCACCCGCAGCTTCTCGCCGAGCTTCGGCTTGCGCTCGACACCGTTCTCGTCGACCGTCGGGCCGGCCGCGAGCGGCTTGTACTGCTCGTACGAGGTGAGCGTGTGCAGCTTGTCCTGCGAGAGCGGCTCGTGGACCTCGACGAACTCACCGTGCGGCAGGCGCTTGATGATGCCGGTCTCGCGACCGTGCAGCACCTTGTCCCGGTCCCGGCGCTGGAGGCCGAGGCAGATCCGCTTGGTGGCGATGAAGGCGAGGACCGGGACGGCGAAGAAGCCGATCCGGACGAACCAGGTGAGCGAGTTGAGCGACAGGTGGAAGTACTGGGCGAACATGTCGTTGCCGCCGCCGATGAGGAGCACGATGTACTCCGCGATCCAGGCGACACCGAAGGCCGTACGGGTCGGCACGTTGCGCGGGCGGTCCAGCAGGTGGTGCTCACGCTTGTCGCCGGTGACCCAGGACTCGATGAACGGCCAGACGGCGATCGAGCCCAGGACCAGCGGGAAGAGCAGCAGCGGGATGAACACGCCCAGGACGAGCGTGTGGCCCCACAGGTTGATCTCCCAGCCGGGCATGGCCCGGATCAGGCCTTCCGGCATGCCCATGTACCAGTCGGGCTGCGCACCGGTGGACACGTGGTCCGGGCGGTACGGGCCGAGCGCCCAGATCGGGTTGATCGAGGCGATCGCCGAGACGGCCGCGATGATACCGAAGACCAGGAAGAAGAAGCCTCCGGCCTTGGCCATGTAGACCGGCAGCAGCGGCATGCCGACGACGTTGTTGTTCGTCTTGCCGGGCCCGGGGAACTGGGTGTGCTTGTGGTAGAAGACCAGGATCAGGTGGGCCACCAGCAGGCCCATCATGATGCCGGGCAGCAGCAGGATGTGGATCGAGTAGAACCGCGCGACGAAGTCGCCGCCCGGGAACTCTCCGCCGAACAGGAAGAACGACAGGTACGTGCCGACGACCGGCACGGACAGGATCGCGCCCTGCATGAAGCGGACACCGGTACCCGAGAGCAGGTCGTCCGGCAGCGAGTAACCGGTGAAACCGGTGAACATGCCGAGGACCAGCAGGAGGAAGCCGAAGATCCAGTTGATCTCACGCGGCTTGCGGAACGCGCCGGTGAAGAAGACGCGCATCATGTGCACCATCATGGCCGCGACGAAGATCAGCGCCGCCCAGTGGTGGATCTGCCGGATGAGCAGACCGCCGCGGACGTCGAAGCTGATGTCCAGGGTCGAGGCGAAGGCCTCGGACATCAGGACGCCCTGCATCGGCACGTACGAGCCGTGGTAGACGACCTCGTTCATGCTCGGGTGGAAGAACAGCGTCAGGTACACACCCGTGAGGATGATGATGATGAAGCTGTAGAGCGCGATCTCACCGAGCATGAAGGACCAGTGGTCCGGGAAGATCTTGCGCATGTTGGCCTTGGCCATGCCGTAGATGCCCAGGCGGCTGTCCGCCCAGTCGGCTACGCGCTCGCCGGCCGGCGCTTTGCGCGCCGCGTTCGAATCAGTGGCAGTGCTCATCCGCGCTCCCAGAATGCAGGACCGACGGGCTCTTCGAAGTCGCCGTGCGCTTCGAGGAAGCCTTCGCCATTCACGCCGATCCGCAGCTGCGGAAGCGCGTGACCAGCCGGGCCGAAAATGACTCGGGCGCCGTCGGAAAGGTCGAAGGTGGACTGGTGGCACGGGCAGAGCACGTGGTGCGTCTGCTGCTCGTACAGGCTGATCGGGCAGCCGACGTGGGTGCAGATCTTGGAGAAGGCCACGATCCCGTCGTGGGACCACTCCAGCTCCTGCTTGTCCTTGATGTCCTCCGGCTGAATCCGGACGATCATCAGGGCGGCCTTGGCGATCTGCGTCTGGAAGTCGTGCTGGTGCTCGTCCAGGCCTTCCGGCATGGCGAACGTCAGCGAACCGACCAGGACGTCCTCGGGACGCAGAGGCTCCATCGTGTTCTGGTTGATGAGCAGCTTGCCCCTGGACCACAGGGTCTTGCGCAGCTTGTCCTCGGGCAGCGGGCCCGTGTCGCGCAGGATCATGACGGCGGACAGCGGCAGCATCGCCAGCGCGCCCAGCATCGTGTTGCGGATCAGCGGGCGGCGGCCGATGCCGGACTCGTTCGCACCATCGGCGAAGTCCTGCATGACCTGCGCCTTGACCTCAGGCGGCGATGCGATCTGGTGGCGCTCGGCGGCGACCTCCACATCGGACATCAGGGTGCGGGCCCAGTGGACCGCGCCCGCGCCGATGCAGAAGAGGGCCACGCCCAGGGTCATGCCGAGGGCGAAGTTCAGGCCGCTCACCTTCCCGATGGGGAAGATGTAGACGATCTTGTCGACGGGGATGGTCACGTACGCGGCGATGAAGCCGACCGTGGCCAGCATCGACAGCGTGAACAGCATCGCGACCGTGCGCTCGGACCGCTTGGCGGCCCGCTCGTCGATGTCCTGGATGCGCGGCTTGTGGACCGGCAGGCCGGGGTCGGCGAACGGGTCGTCCGCGACCACCACACCGGCGTGGTGCGCGTCGCCCTGCTCGCTCGGCAGGTGCTTCTCTTCGGGAATGTCTTGGCTACTCATGACTTCTTGGCCTTAGCGGTGTGGGCCGCGACCCAGACGGCGACAGCGATCAGCGCACCCAGACCGAAGATCCAGCCGAACAGACCCTCGGCGACGGGGCCGAGGCCACCGAGCTTGAGACCACCGGGGCTGGACGACTTCTCGCCGTTGACGTTCTCGAGGTACGCGATGATGTCCTTCTTCTGCTTCTCCGGCATGGTGCTGTCCGGGAAGGAGGGCATGTTCTGCGGGCCGGTGAGCATGGCCTCGTAGACGTGCTTCGGCGAGACGCCCCCGAGGTTGGGGGCGTACTTGCCGTTCGTCAGCGCGCCGCCCTCGCCGGTGAAGTTGTGACACTGCGCGCAGTTGTTGCGGAACAGCTCACCACCCTTGGCGATGTCGGCGCCGGCCGGGTCGTACTGCTTCTCGGTCGGCGTGATCGGACCGGCGCCGAGGGACGCGATGTACGCGGCGAGCTGGTCGATCTGGGCCTGGGTGTAGATGTTCGGCTTCTTCGGCACCTGGGCGCCGGGCTGCTGGGCGGGCATGCGGCCCGTGCTCACCTGGAAGTCGACGGCCGCGGAGCCGACGCCGACCAGACTCGGGCCGTCAGAGGAACCCTGACCGCCGGTTCCGTGGCAGCTTGCGCAGCCGACGGCGTAGAGCTTCTTGCCCTCCTCGATGGCGAGGGACTGGGCGGCTTCGTCGGCCTGCGCCTTGCCCGCGGGCGCGAAGGCGGCGTACAGCCCCCCCGTGACCGCCAGCGCGAAGAGTAGAACGACGACCGCCGCCAGCGGATGGCGTCGTCGTGCGGAGAGCTTTTTCACGGATTACCCCGGTGTCAGGATCTTCTGCGTCGGTGTTTCTGGATGGAGTGCCGAGTCGTGCTCGGCGACGTGTTCGCTACTTGATCAGGTAGATCGTCGCGAAGAGGCCGATCCAGACGACATCGACGAAGTGCCAGTAGTAGGACACGACGATGGCCGACGTGGCCTGTTCGTGGGTGAACCTCTTGGCCGCGTACGTCCGGCCGAGGACCAGCAGGAAGGCGATGAGACCGCCCGTCACGTGCAGACCGTGGAAGCCGGTGGTCAGGTAGAAGACCGAGCCGTACGGTCCGGACGAGAGAGACATGCCCTCGTGCTTGACCAGCTCGGTGTACTCGAACACCTGGCCGCCAATGAAGATCGCACCCATGACGAACGTGATGATGAACCACGACCGGAGCTTCTTCACATCACCGCGCTCGGCGGCGAATACGCCGAGCTGGCAGGTGAGCGAGGAAAGCACCAGGATCGTTGTGTTCGTCGCCGAGAAGGGCAGATTCAAGGCCGAAGCCTCTGCTGTCCAGTACTCGGCGCCTGTCACGGATCGCAGGGTGAAGTACATCGCGAAGAGGGCCGCGAAGAACATCAGCTCGGAACTCAACCAGATGATGGTTCCGACGCTGACGAGGTTCGGCCGGTTGACCGTCGGGTGCGCGTGCCCGGTATCTACTGTCGTTGCTGTCGCCACGACCGACATTATGTCGGTCGCTTATCCCGCCCTCACCCCGGGGGGTGCCGTTCGGAGTGTCCGAGGGGTGTGCAAGGCCCGAACGGCCCATCAGATCGGCCTGTGGCGGCCGCGAGCGGGGCTGTGCGAACCGATGTTGACAGCGGGTCGGACGGAGTAGCATCCCGCGCATCATCAGCGTGAGTCACGGACACGTGGAGGAACGAAATGCGGGCGACTGCGCGGGTTCTGGTCTACAGCGACGACGCGGGTACCCGGGAGCAGGTGCGGCTGGCGGCCGGTCGCAGGCCGGCGGCGGACCTGCCGCCGGTGGAGTTCCTGGAGTGCGCCACGCTTCCGGCGGTCCTCAAGGAGCTGGACGCGGGCGGCATCGACCTGTGCGTGCTGGACGGCGAGGCGGTTCCGGCCGGGGGCATGGGTGTGTGCCGGCAGATCAAGGACGAGATCTTCCGGTGTCCCCCGGTGTTGCTGCTGATGGGACGCCCTCAGGACGCCTGGCTGGCCACCTGGAGCCGCGCGGACGCGGCGGTGACCCTTCCGGTGGACCCGGTGGAGTTCCCGGACGTCCTGGCGGGCCTCCTGCGGCCCCGCCTGTCCCTGGACGCCTGACAGGTCACTTCGGCCCCACGGGCGCCCGTACGGGCGCCCGTGGGCCGCTTCCGGCCGCACCGGGCCCCTTTTCGACGAGAGCACCTAGACCGTGGGCCGCAGGCGGGCCTGGTCGATCGCGCTGCGGCCTTCCTGGGTGCCCTTCAGGAGGGCGCTGCCCTCGCGCCAGTCCTTCCAGTCCATGTTCCAGTCGCCGAAGCCGTTGCCGAAGATGTCCATGTCGTCGCCGATGCTGTTGATCACCTGGACGATGTCGCCCTCGGTGATGTTCTCGTAGAACCAGGCGGCGTTGCCGGTGCTCATGCCCGTGCAGCCGTGGCTGACGTTGGCGTATCCGTGCGAGCCGATCGACCAGGGCGCGGCGTGGACGTATTCACCACTCCAGGTGACACGGGTCGCCCAGTAGACGGGCAGGTTGTAGGCCTCGCTGCCGCCGATGCCGACGGAGGATCCGCGCATCCGGACGTAGTACTCCTTGCCGAGCACCACCTTGATGCCGTTGCGGGTGGAGAAGCCCGGCTTTCCGGTGGTCACCGGGATGCTGGTGACGACTTCTCCGTTCCGCCGGAACGTGAGGTAGTGCGAGGAGGCGTCGGTGGTGACCTCCACCCGGTCGCCGATCTCCAGCTTCAGCGGCTTCGAGGCGGCTCCGTGGAGCTCGTCGGAGACCCGGATGCCTTCCAGGTTGCTCCGTACGGAGACGGAAGTGTTGGCGGGCCAGTAGTCCTTGGGCCGGTAGTGGAGACGCTTGTCGTCCACCCAGTGCCAGGCGCCCTCGACGCCGGCGGGGGCGTCGACGACCAGGGCCCGTTCCACGACCGCGCGGGCGGCCTTGTCCTTGACGGGCTCGTTGAGGTCGGCCGTGAGGGGCTGTCCGACGCCGTACTTGCCCTCCTCCGGCCCGAATTCGACCTTGAGGACCTTCCTGGCCGGGGTGGTGTCGAAGGCCATCGTGCGCTGCCCCGGGGCGCCGCGCTGGTCCTCGGTGTTCACGGTGACCGTGTAGCGGACGCCCGCGGCCATCGGGGCGGTGCTGTGCCAGCGGTCGCCCGTGGCGGAGAGTTCGCCGGCCAGGCGGCGTCCGTGGGTGTCCACGACGGTCACATCGGTGATCCGGGCCTCGGAGCCCTTGGCGGTGACTTCCAGGGGCCGGTTCGAGTCGACGGGTCGGCTGCCGGTGGCCTGGTTGAAGGCGACGTGAGCGCCCGCGTCGTACGGGCGGGCTGACAGCGGGTTGTTCTCGCCGGACCCGCATGCGGTGGCGCCGGCCCCGAGGGACGCGACCAGCAGGGAGCAGCTGAGTACCGTCCAAAGACGCGGTGAGTGGCTCATGACGTCAACGCTATGAAGATATGACTGTTACGGCGCGCGGGGTGACTGCAAACGAGGGGCCCGGACTCCTCCGAAAAGGTGTCCGGGCCCCAGGTCTCACGCGAAGGTGCCGCTACCGCTACTGGTTCTGGTTCTCACCGCGGTAGTACTCGTACACCCAGCCCCACAGGCCGATCAGGATGATCGGGGCCGAGAAGTACATGAGCCACCAGCCGAAGATGACCCCCATGAACGCGAGCGCGCCACCGATGGCCAGGGAGAGCGGCTGCCAGCTGTGCGGGGCGAAGAACCCCAGCTCGCCCGCCTCGTCGGCGACGTCGGCCTCCAGGTTGTCCTGGGCCATCTCGTCGACGCGCTTGGCCGTGAAGGCCAGGTAGTAGCCGATCATCACGCTCAGGCCGAAGGCCAGGAAGAGCGCGGTGGTGCCCACGGGCTCCTTCGACCACACGCCGTACACGACGGCCATGATCAGGATGAAGAAGGCGAGCCAGAGGAAGAGTTTGCCCTGGATCTTCACTTGCCTGCCTCCTTGTCACCGGTGAGGGCCATCTTCCCGCCGGCCGCGTGGTCCTCGAGGTGGTCGAGGGCCGCGATGTCCGGGTGGTGCAGGTCGAACGCCGGGGATTCGGAACGGATCCGCGGCAGGGTGAGGAAGTTGTGCCGCGGCGGCGGGCAGGAGGTCGCCCACTCGAGCGAACGGCCGTAGCCCCACGGGTCGTCGACCTCGATCTTCTTGCCGTACTTGGCGGTCTTCCACACGTTGTACATGAACGGAAGCATCGACAGGCCGAGCAGGAAGGAGCTGATCGTGGAGATCGTGTTCAGCAGGGTGAAGCCGTCGGCCGCGAGGTAGTCCGCGTAACGACGCGGCATGCCCTCGGCACCGAGCCAGTGCTGCACCAGGAACGTGCCGTGGAAGCCCACGAACAGCGTCCAGAAGGTGATCTTGCCCAGGCGCTCGTCCAGCATCTTGCCCGTGAACTTCGGCCACCAGAAGTGGAAGCCGGAGAACATCGCGAAGACCACGGTGCCGAAGATGACGTAGTGGAAGTGCGCGACGACGAAGTACGAGTCGGAGACGTGGAAGTCCATCGGGGGCGAGGCCAGGATGACGCCGGTCAGACCACCGAAGGTGAAGGTGATCAGGAAGCCGACGGCCCAGAGCATCGGGGTTTCGAAGGACAGCGAGCCCTTCCACATGGTGCCGATCCAGTTGAAGAACTTCACACCGGTCGGTACCGCGATCAGGAAGGTCATGAAGGAGAAGAACGGCAGCAGCACACCACCGGTGACGTACATGTGGTGGGCCCACACCGTCACCGAAAGGCCGGCGATCGCGATCGTCGCGGCGATCAGGCCGATGTAACCGAACATCGGCTTGCGCGAGAAGACCGGAATGACCTCGGAAATGATTCCGAAGAACGGCAGCGCGATGATGTACACCTCTGGGTGTCCGAAGAACCAGAAGAGGTGCTGCCACAGCAACGCGCCGCCGTTGGACGCGTCGAAGATGTGCGAACCGAACTTGCGGTCGGACTCCAGCGCGAAGAGCGCGGCGGCCAGGACCGGGAAGGCGAGCAGGACCAGAACACCGGTCAGCAGCACGTTCCAGGTGAAGATCGGCATGCGGAACATCGTCATGCCGGGCGCGCGCATGCAGATGATCGTGGTGATGAAGTTGACCGAGCCGAGGATCGTACCGAAGCCGGAGAAGGCCAGACCCATGATCCACATGTCGGCGCCGATACCGGGCGACCGGATGGCGTCGGACAGCGGGGAGTAGGCGAACCAGCCGAAGTCGGCCGCACCCTGCGGGGTGACGAAGCCGGCGACCGCGATGGTCGAACCGAAGAGGTACAGCCAGTACGCGAACATGTTCAGCCGCGGGAACGCCACGTCGGGCGCGCCGATCTGCAGCGGCATGATCCAGTTCGCGAAGCCGGCGAACAGCGGGGTGGCGAACATCAGCAGCATGATCGTGCCATGCATGGTGAACGCCTGGTTGAACTGTTCGTTCGACATGATCTGCGTGCCCGGCCGGGCCAGCTCGGCGCGCATGAAGAGCGCCATCACCCCGCCGATGATGAAGAACACGAACGACGTGATCAGGTACATCGTGCCGATGGTCTTGTGGTCGGTGGTGGTGAGCCACTTCACGACGACATTACCCGGCTGCTTGCGCCGTACCGGCAGCTCGTTCTCGTACGAGACGGCTGCGGCGGCACCCTGAGATTCGTTGAGGATGCTCACAGTGTGTTCGTCTCCGCATTCCGGGCCGGGTCGGTCTGCTTGATGCCGGCCGGGAGGTAGCCGGTCTGGCCCTTCTCCGCCAGCTCCTTCAGGTGCGCCCGGTAGTCCTCCGGCGAGACGACCTTCACGTTGAAGAGCATCCGGGAGTGGTCGACACCACAGAGTTCGGCGCACTTGCCCCTGAAGGTGCCCCGCTGCGACGGGGTGACCTCGAAGACGTTGGTGTGGCCGGGGATGACGTCCTGCTTGAACAGGAAGGGCAGCACCCAGAAGGAGTGGATGACGTCGTTCGACGACAGGATGAAGCGGACCTTCTCACCCTGGGGCAGATAGAGGGTCGGCCCCGGGTTGTCGGTGTCCTGGTCCCGGTCGCTGGGAACGCCCTTCTGGTAGACGCCTTCGGCGCCCGCCGGGAATTCCTTCGCGAAGCGGTCCGGGATGGAGGCGAGCTCCTTCGGAACCGCGCCGGCATTGGGAGTCGCCGAATCCCCATCAACGTTTTCGATGTAATTGAAGCCCCAGCTCCACTGGAAGCCGACCACGTTGATCGTGTGCGCCGGCTTCGAGGAGAGGGCGAGCAGCTTCGACTCGTCACGCGCGGTGAAGTAGAAGAGCACCGAGACGATGATGAGCGGGACCACGGTGTACAGCGCCTCGATGGGCATGTTGTACCGGGTCTGCGGGGGGACCTCGATCTTCGTCCGGCTGCGCCGGTGGAAGATGACGCTCCACATGATCAGGCCCCACACCAGGATGCCCGTGATGAGAGCGGCCGCCCAGGATCCCTGCCACAGGGAGAGGATGCGAGGCGCCTCCTCCGTGACCGGGGTGGGCATTCCGAGGCGGGGGAAGTCTTTCCAGGTGTACGAGCAACCAGTGGCGGTCGCCAGGACCACGCCCGCAGTCAGCGCCTGCAGCAGCTTCCGCCGCATCGGGCGCCGCGGCGAGCGGTCGGAGCCGTAGGGACTCACGTAGCGCCTTCCCGAGAGTCTCGGCCCGCGCGGCCGGCCGCGGCCGTGTTCGGGTCGGTCGCCGGCCCTGACGCAGGCAGGGGTTTGGATGTTTATGCGGACCAAACCCTACTGGACGCTATTTGGGGTCGCGCGGGGAGGGTGCCCAACGCGCCGCTACTGACCCCGAAGGGATGGATCCGCCGTACGGGGGACGAGCCATCCGGCCCTGAATGGCGGGCTCCGGACGACATCTGACGGCCCCTGACCCCGGCCCGCCCCGGGCGGCGGTTAGCGTGGCCCGATGCCCTACTTCGACACCGCGTCCGCCGCCCCGCTGCACCCCGTGGCCCGGCAGGCGCTGCAGGCCGCCCTGGACGAGGGGTGGGCGGACCCGGCCCGGCTGTACCGGGAAGGGCGGCGCGCCCGGCTGCTGCTGGACGCGGCGCGCGAGGCCGCCGCCGAGGCCGTGGGCTGCCGCGCCGACGAGCTGGTGTTCACTCCTTCGGGGACGCACGCCGTTCACACGGGCATCTCGGGGGCCCTCGCGGGGCGCCGGCGCGTCGGCGGCCACCTGGTCGTGTCGGCGGTGGAACACAGTTCCGTCCTGCACGCGGCGGACCTGCACGCGGCCGCCGGAGGCACGGTCACGGAGGTCCCGGTGGACCGGCTCGGCGCGGTGACACCCTCCGGGTACGCCGACGCACTGGGCCCGGACACCGCCCTGGCCTGCCTCCAGTCGGCCAACCACGAGGTCGGCACCGTCCAGCCGGTGGCGGAGGTGGCCGAGATCTGCGCGGCCGCCGGGGTGCCGCTGCTGGTGGACGCGGCGCAATCACTGGGCTGGGGCCCGGTGGAGGGCGCGTGGTCCCTCCTCGTCGCGAGCGCGCACAAATGGGGCGGACCGCCGGGGGTGGGGCTGCTGGCCGTGCGCAAGGGGGTCCGCTTCTCACCCCAAGGCCCCGCCGACGAAAGGGAGTCGGGCCGCTCCCCCGGCTTCGCCAACCTCCCCGCGATCGTCGCGGCGGCGGCGTCGCTGCGGGCCGTACGGATGGAGGCGGACGCGGAAGCGGCCCGGTTGCGGGTCCTGGTGGACCGGATCCGGCGGCGGGTGGCGCGGCTGGTGCCGGACGTGGAGGTGGTGGGCGACGCCGAGCGCAGGCTGCCGCACCTGGTCACCTTCTCCTGCCTCTACGTCGACGGCGAGACGCTGCTGCACGAGCTGGACCGGGCAGGCTACTCGGTCTCGTCCGGGTCCTCTTGTACGAGCTCCACCCTGACTCCGAGTCATGTCCTGCGGGCGATGGGGGTGCTGTCGGAGGGCAACGTACGGGTGTCCCTGCCGCCGGGCACCACGGCGGAGCAGGTCAACGGCTTCCTGGAGGTGCTGCCGGGGGCGGTGGCCGGGGTCCGGGAGAAGCTCGGCGTACTGGAGCCGGCGGCGGCTCCGCCGGTGGCCGACGCGGTCGAGGTCGACGCGCTCGGTCTGCGGTGCCCGCAGCCGGTGATCGAGCTGGCCCGGGCGATCGTCACGGTCCCGATCGGGGGGACGGTGACGATCCTGTCCGACGACGAGGTGGCGCGGCTGGACATCCCGGCGTGGTGCGCGATGCGGGGCCACGAGTACGTCGGCGAGACCCTTCGCTCCGCGGGGGTGGGGGTGGCGTACACGGTCCGCCGCCTCGTCTGACCCCGACCCCGGGCGCCTCAATCGCCGGCGGGGCTGAAGGACCCCGGGGCTCCGCCCCAGACCCCGCGCCTCAAACCCCCCCCACGACTCCGTCTGGGGATACCCCCTGGCGGGGCTGGATTTGCCTGAGCTGGGCGCGCATGTGCCGGCCGGCGGGCTGGATTGCCGCGCAGCGGCAATCTCAGCCCCGCCGGCGCTTGAGGCGCGGGTCCGGCAGCGCCCGCCCCTTCCAGCCCCGCCGGCGCTTGAGGCGCGGGTCCGGGCCCGCCCCTTCCAGCCCCGCCAGGGGGTATCCCCAGACGGAGTCGTGGGGGGGTTTGAGGCGCGGGTCCGGGCAGCGCCCGGCTGGGGGTCCCCCCGGACGGAGTCTGGGGGATGGGGGAAGGGCGGGTAGGGGACAGCCCCGCGCAGCGGCCGGCCCCGCGGTTCGAGGCGACCGCCGTGTACCGGGCCCCCTCCTCGGAGCGGG